>NZ_JAAGPH010000157.1:0-17137 GCF_017104705.1 Burkholderia sp. Se-20373
ACTTTCCGCTTCTGCAAAGCTGATCTGCCGCTTCATCACTATGGGTCCGTTCCGTGAGCTTCCTTTTACAACGTCCTCGGCTACGTCAGCGATGACGGCCGAGCCTGATTAATCAGTGTTTCCCTAGTGGCTTCAAGCGACTGGCTCTTGAGAAAACACGAACATTGGACTTGTATGGTGGTGCGTCTCGCATGGCTCGGCGTCAACGTTCGCGAATTCCAGTTCGTAGTCGAGCCTGCGCAGAAACACGCGATAGCCGTACGGGTGTGTCTCTCTTAGCCGGGCCCGAAAGTCATGCCTTAGATCCCCATAAAGCTCGGCGATAATAGCACGTGGTGGGTAGTGGCTAAGCGTTTCCCTACCGCCTGATAGCGCGTCGACTTCAGCTCCCTCGATGTCCAGCTTCCAGACGTCGAAGGTACCGTATTCAACGCGCAGTGCGTCGATTGTCGTGGTCTGCACGGAGATCTTATGGAGCGTGTCACCAAAGATGTAGGGGAAGAGCGCAAGCACTTCGTCCTTTAGGCTCGATCCTTGATTGTGAGCCAACGACATGGTCATAATCGCGTGGCCCATCTCAGAGGAGATGGCTCGCTCTACGGGCACGACGCGGCTCGTAGGCAGGCTCGCGAGCCTCGCAAAGAGCTCCGGGATCGGCTCGGCAGCGATTACGCGATGCGCGCCAACCTCAAGCAATTCTAGTGCTGTCACACCTATATTCGCACCGGCATCAAGCACCTGATCGCCCGCTTTGACGAATCGGCGGAACAGCGCACGATCAATATCACCTTGCGGATATTGAATATCCAAGAGCAGCGACGCCGAGTAATACCTCTCGTGCCGGTGAGACAAGTTAAACGTGATCGGCGTCGAACCAATTTCGAAAGTGACTTTTCCGCTCTCGCGGATGCTGCCCTCGATTTCTGTGTACAGCATTTCCCGCATCAACATCGCGCTCTCGTTTGTTAAGTGGAATGGATGGGTTTTGCAGACCTTCCCTAGCGGTTTTTGACATAGGCTGCCGTGTATGATATGCGAAACCACCCTATGCCGAAGGGTTTGTTGTGGGAGGTCGATCGAAACCTGGCCCGCTCAGGGATCCGCGTCGGCGCCGTGTACCGACGATGCCGGACTTCGTTGCCCCGACCGAATCGGAACTGCGCGAGCTTTGGCGCACAAACCGCGATCCCGAGGTCCGGCGCCTGATCCTCGAGATCGTGGCGCTGCGAAAATCTCTTGAGAAGGTGATGGACTGATGGAAATCAACCGAACGCGCACGTCGAACCGCGGCGATCTGAAGAGTCAGTTGGGGCCGTTCGAAAGCTCTACCACATGCTTCGCGAGGAACTGCGACGAGCGCGGAGAACTAGCAGTGCACCTGTGGCATTCTGGACACTCGTCGCACTGGAGGTCGACATGCGCACAATTGCGGAAGAATTCAGCGATTCCGACGACGACTGGGTTGGCTTCGCCTCGGCGCAACGCCGGTAGGACGACCATTCGCTACTGGCGTACCTGTTGCGTTACGCGGACTGCATCCCGGAACACCATGTCGTCGTCCAGGTTGAGCTCATACTACGCACAGAGTATCCGCCTCGGGGCATTCGTACGCCGTACCAGTGCGTCACCCACTTCGATCCGAGGCACTCGACTGATTTGCCGCTCACGTGAAAGCGCAACATCGAGGAACTCCGATTCGATTCCAAGACCACCTACGTCGAATGCGGATATGACATTTTCGACTCGTTCAGCGACGTCACGATGGACCTGATGGCGCGCGGTTTCTACATCGAGCCGTTCAATTAGCCACCGACGGAAGGCCTGACCGCCTCTACTTCGGCGCGGTCAGCGCGATCTGGTCGCGAATCGTACTATCGCGCCGGCGATGCTGATACGTCCGATATTACAAGACGTAAGACAATTGATGCGGTAAACTCACGCGAAAATGTGATGGGCAAAGCATGAGAAACCGGCGCGAAAGTCACAAACTCGTCAAAATCATCAAGGACGAGTACACAGGAACCCCACCCGAAAAGCAATTGAAAGAATTGCGCCGTGGGATTGAGTTCCTATCGTATGCCTTTATTGTGGCAGTAATCACGCTGTTCGTGATCGGCCCCCTAAGCTTCCAGCGAGACATCGTGGCCCCTATCAGGGCCATGTTCTAGGCGACCCGCGCTTTGATCACTTCGTCGAACGGATCTGCCCTGGGAAGCTCTTGGAAGCCGAACCGCCCCATAGTTTCGCGAATAGACGACTCCAATTCTCCGGGATTGAGATTCCGGATAGAAGGAGGCTCGCCTTGCGCTGCGATCTCCAATACCACATCGCCTTCAATACTGTCCCGAAAACGAAAGACGCCTGCAAGACCAAGAATATTTTTTTCCAGATCTTTTGACATTTTTGTTTATCAAAATATGACGTGCCGGAAGCAAAGAACTTCCAAATCAAATGGCCAAAATTGGAGATGCACATGATCGATCAGGAATTTGACCACATCATCAGCTTGGGTGGCCATTGCCAAACAGCATACCAGATCCGACGACATTTCGGGACGGACAAGGCTTACCCCTTCGACTGGTGGGTTACGCCGACCAAGGCGCTTGTCGAGCTTCTCGAAAGTGGTTTCGTCGATATTTTCCGTGAAGAGCACATGAAAATTGTGCAGGAAGACACCGGCCCAGCGGTGATGTGCGGAAAGTATGGGCTGATGCACTACCATGACTTTGACGAGGCCAAAATCAATGGGGTGTACTCGCCATACCTTGTGCGCACCAAGTGTGCACAAAACAACAGCAAGTTTTCGTACCTCATAACCCGGCTACTGAACCTGTCCGGGAAAGTTCTGTTCGTACGATTCTCACACGGGTGGGTTCAATTCTACGAACACACGACCATGTTCGACGAGGAATTGCTCACACGGTTCATGAACGCTATGCGAGCGATGCTTCCGAATGTCGAGGTCAATTTCCTGCTCCTCAACGACTACAACAACCACGCCGGCCTCGACGGCAATCCGTTCCCCGGCGTCTACACTTCAGTCGTGAACAATTACGACGAGAAGCTCTGGTACGGCAGCAATCAAGGTTGGGACGAGCTGTTCAAGTACCACAACATCAGGTTGCGCCGAGCGGATAACGTTGACGCGCCGCCCCTGTCCCCCGAAGAGTCGACGAGCGCAGCCGCGCATGAGGAAGTGGGCCAACAATCTCAAGATTCTGAGCAGGTCGCCGAGGCGTCTCAGTAAGGTCGCGTGGCGTTCTCCGGAAGAAAAAAGACCGCTCGGAAGAGCGGTCTTTTCATTTACTCGGGTTCAACTCGACTACTAACGTAGCGGACCATAACAAGACCGGCAAGCAATATAGTGATGTCCGCGAACATCATATATTCAATGTCATAGTGAGGCTTCACCAGCGATCCAAAATATCCGGCACGGATCATTTCACATCCGTAAACCGTTGGAATCCACTTAACTACTTGCTGCGCCCTTTCTGGAATCCACTCCATCATAAAAGCCGCGCCGGACAGCGGAAAAAGCAAATACGCAACAGTATGCCAAATTCTGTCATAGGTCTCGCTAATTTCACTCAATGAACCTATGATAAATCCAAGTCCAAAAGCAAAAATAGTAAGGTACACCCACCCCATCAAAATCAGTAGGATGTCGGCCGGCGGCTCCATCAGCCCGACTGAGATGAAGAACACCGACAAAAACAGGAACGACATTGTTGCGCCAGATGCCTCAAGAATTGCGCGAGCGAGGAACAAGTCAATCACACGGACATTGCGGTGATACAGCAAACTATGATTCGGAAGAATTGCCAATGCACATCTGTTAGCAGTATTTCGCCACAACAGAATCGTGGAATAGCCGGTGACCGCAAATGCCGTGATAGACAAATTCGACCCGTGATTTAGCTTCGCCACATTCCACAGCGCGGTCACCCCCAGGGTGAACGACATAGGCTCGAAGAAAATCCACAAGAACCCAATGTTGTGACGACCGTATCGAGTGATAATCTCGCGCATTAACAACGCGCCGACTACTCGACACTGAATCTGAAACGAACGGAACAGCGGTGTATCGTGCTTTGCGCCAGGCATATCTGCGGCCAGAGTGTCAGTGTTGCGCGCATTCTATCAGCTTGATGCAGCGCACGAACGCACTCAAGGCTCCGCAGCCACGCTCTGGCTGCCAGTTGGGCATTCCATTGAGGCAAGAGCTGCGATTACACGCGCGATCGCGTGATCAGTCACATTCGGGAATGGGAACATCGGCCGCCCTATCGGTTGTATAGGCCCGGCGTGGCGCCAGTCCAGCGGCAGTTCGGGCACGATGTCGTTCCCGTTCTTGTACAGGTTCAGCTGCACTTTTGCGAGCAGCGCCTCGACGCTCCCGTTTGTGCTCACCCGCGGCGGCTCGAAGCCGTCCACGGCCGCCGGCGGGTTGCCGCCGACCACCATTGCGGCTGCCGCCATGATCGCGATCGCGGCGCCAAGCGAGTGCCCGACGAGCGTCACCGGCCGCCCGTCGACCACGGCGAGCACATCGACGGCAATCGCACCCCACGCCTTCCAGAACCCGTGATGCACCTGGCCGATGGCGCACATTCTCGACGGCCGCCCAGAGGTAGGCGACATCGGCGTCGACCAGGTGCGCGTGGTCCTCGTTGTGAAGCGGCGCGCCGTCGCGAAGGAACGTGTGGTGCACCCAGTCGTTGACGCCGTCTGCCGGCGCCAGGCGACGAAACCAGCTTGAGCCGTCAAACAGAATATCCGGCGGCATCGGGCGATTCGTTAACACGTTATTCACCTACCATCAATTGGAGTAAACACACCGACGGAAGTGTGACGATCCCTCTTGAAGCTCGACTTCGAGCCTCAATGTCATCCGATGGCATCAGCCATTCCATAACGCTACGAGGGAAACATGAATACAGCGAACCGCCCCATTTCGATGGGTCAAATGTCAACGACGTCAACCGTAAACACGATTGCTGATTCGGCAATCCTCGCCACTCTTATCGCCACCACCTTGAAGGGAAATGGCGCTGCGATCGAAGAATTCCGCAAAGCGGTGCATAAAATGCTGTCTGCGCCTACGGGTAGCCCCGAGCAGGCAGTCCTCGCCGACCTCGTCCGCGAACGTGTCAATCTCGTCATCGACATGGTGCAGACCTACTCCGGCAACTAAGATCAATGACAATGCCCACTGGCTTTCGCTCGGCGGGCTCAATGTTTGGCAAATTCGCGTTGCCGCTATGGCTCGTCGAGCCTCCGCTAAGCGGCAATAATTCAAACTACGGGAGTAAAGATGGCCTATTTCATTGACGACGATGCTCGCGCTGAAGCAGCACTGAAGCTGATCACGCAAGCAGTTCAAGCGGGAGCGCTGAACGGAAAGGGTGAATGGTGGAGCTATCGTGATCCGGAGACGAGCGGCCAATGCCTCGGCAAGTTCCTTGGCGCAGCGGCTAAGTCTTTGGCTGACGAACTCAAGAAGCTGTAACGAAAAGCCCGCTGGCTTTCGCTCAGCGGGCTCGAAAATTCTGGTGCCAGCAGGGCGGCGGAAACCCGTCTGCACCTTTCGGCGCGCTGGCTGATCACCTCGCTGCGTCTTGCCCGCCGGCGCAGCTAAGGCCGGAATCAGTATAGCGCGACCAGAAACGAAAAAGCCCGCTTTCGCGGGCTTCTTTACTCGCGCGTCTGCCTCCCAACTGGGAAGCAAAAGCTCACGCGCGAGGCGGAATCGGTAATCTGCCGAGGATCATAGAACAGATTCCGAGGGTTTACAACCGCTCGATGCAATTTTTCCGATGACCGAGTCGGCAGTCAGCTTCACGATGCTCTGCGAGATGACGCGGTGCGCCTCGGCGAGCACGAGCTCGAAGCGCCAGCCGCGCAGCACGACGTTGTGCGATTTCCGCATCCGGGTCTGCACCTGGTCCGGGCCCATGCGCCAGACGTAGGTGTACTTCAGCACCCACTTCGCGACGTGGTTCGGCATCGCCGACCAGGCGGCCTCGACGAGCCATCCGTCCTTCTGCTCGGGTGGGATCGTCATCTCGGCCAGCGCCTTGTCGCGCAGCGCCACGTGCAGACGCGCCCACTGTGCGCACACCTCCGGCTTGAACCGCGGCGAGCGCACCGTCGCTCCCCAGTTGTCGAGGCGTTCCTCGATGCTGCGGAAGCCGCTCATCGGGCACCCCGCGTCGTCATCGCCAGCGCCTGCAGGCTACCGAGCCAGCCAGCGTACCCCGTGAGATTGCTCGTGAAGTCCGGCCGGATCCGCATGTCGATGTGCCCGTCCCCGCCGCATGTGCCGGCCAGCGAGAACATGCGGCCGCGCTTTTCGCCGCGTCGGACGTCGATGCGCGTCGCGGCACGATCGCTGCCGAGCAGGTGCCGCACGGTCGACAGCGGCACGTCCGCGTTGCGCGCGAGATCGTGCGCCGTGTAGCGCTGCCCGGGCTTCATGACCGACAGCACCGTGTCGAGTGTGATTTTCGTGGTTTTCGTCTTCAAAGGGCCCTCCCTATGCTCGGTGCAGGTTCAGTTCGATGACTTCGACTCGCACGCCGGGCACGACCGCATAGCGCTTCGCAACCCAGAGATCGACGACCTGGCCGTCGTCGACGTATGCAACCCCGTTCATCCCGTCTTTCAACGCCTTGACAACGTTGTCCGCGTCCGGCTTCTTGGTGGCGCCGATCTCTCCGGCGGCGGCGGCGCGTTGACGCTTCTGCGACCAGCTCGTCGGGATGGGCATGCCGATGTGCACCACGAGACGGATCGGGCCGGCGTACGGCTCGGTGCTGCGCATCGCAGCGCTCGCGGCCATCTTCACGAGGTTCTCCGCGTAGCAGTGGTCGCAGCCCGGGCCGACCTTCTGGCAGCCTTCCCACGGATTGAAGGTGTGGTCGCACCATTCGATTTTGGTGTTCTCGCTCATGTGGCGGCCTCGAACAAAGTAAGTTGAGCCTGCGCGGCGGCGCGCCTCGGTAGGGTGGCGCGGAGCTTCTGGCGGTATGTGATATGCGGTGGGACGTGTCCGGGCAGCAGGCTCAGATGGCTAAAATTCATGCCAGGGCGAAAGGACATCACATGCACGAACGCGAACGCCGGACTGATACGGCACAATTCGGGTTGCCATTCGGGCATGCAGGCGCGCCAGTATTTCGTCAGTCGCTCGCGCTCGGCGAGCTTGTCGACAGGGGCGTGATAGTTCCGGCGCCGCGCCCGAACCTTCTCGATGCGCTCGGCAGCCACGAACGTGGTTTCTCCGGCCAGTAGCATTGCGGCGGTGATGGTCTGCTTCATCGCCGCACCATCATGCGTGCGTTGCGTAGACCGCGTACGGGCCGTCTTCGCTGTCGCCAATCTCGATCAGCCACCAGCCGGGCTCCGGTATCGGATCCCATGCCGTGATGTCGAGATTTCCGTTGTCGAAGTACGAGACGTATGCCGGGTGATCCTCGTTCTCGCTTTCGAGGTGGTAGATCGCCGTCTTGGCGCCGGCCTGCGTTTCAAGCGCTGCCCACTGTTCCTTCGTGCAGTGCTCGGCGCCATCCATCGTGACATTCCAGAAGTGGCGCAGGTCCGGGTGGATGAAGTAGCCGTCCTGGTCGCGCACGACGGGGACTGCTTTCCGAATCGGAACGCTGGCGCGCCGACGCGCACATCGCCGCCGCGATCAGCCACTTCTCGGGCCTGAAGCTGCTCGTTCTCGATCGCGCCGACGTCCTGGTCGGGCCGGAGCGTGACCGGCTGCTGTACTGGCTCGACGACCTCGCCTACACCGAGCAGATCGACACGGCGCTCGTATTCATGAGCCTGAAGATGGCGCCGGCCGGCCTGCCCGAAGGCATCGAAGCGTTCTGGATCGAGAACGGCCAAATTGCGGCCGCCGCGCCGCGCGCCGTGCGGGAGGCCGCATGATCGAAGCCATCGAGAAGCACCTCGGCAGCGTGCGCGAGGCCACGGCCAAGGCGATCGCGACCGCGACCGGCCTTCCGCAGGTCGACGTCTCGAAGACGCTGCACAAGATGATCGGCGTCGGCGCGATCGAGCGCGAGAAGCGCGCGGGCGGCGGCAACGAGTACGTGTACTGGCTCGCTGGCGCCGAGCAACCGACCGCGCCCGCCAACGACGCTTCGCCGCCGGCGGAAGCGCCCGCGCTGGTATCGGTCGGCCTGGTCGAGAAGTCGCTGGATCCGAACGCCAGCGTCATCGACGTCGCGCAGATCATCGCCGGCCTGCGCGCCGACGTCGAGCGCCTCACAGCCGAACTCGACGCCGCGCAGCTGAAGGCCGCTGCTCGAAACGTTCGGCGACATGCGTGCGGCCGACATCGACGCGACGCATGTCTCGCGCTACCTGCGCATCGAACGCGCCGCCGCACCGGTGCGCGCGAACCGCGAGGCCGCCCTGCTCTCGAACCTGATCGGTCTGGCGATCGACCGCGGCGAGGCGAAGCACACCCCCTGCCGCGAGGTCCGACGCAACGAAGAGCAGCCGCGCACCGAGGCGCCTGAACCTGAAGACTTCCAAGCGTTCGCCGCCTGGGTCGCATCGCTCGGCGGACAGAAGGCGGTCATCGGCATGGCCGCTGAGTACGCGGCGCTCGCCGGCAACCGGAAGGTCGAGTTCCTCGATCTCGCGTGGCCTCAGATAGACGAAGCCGCGGGCGAGATCCGGGTGAAGCGTGCGAAGCAGCGCGGCAAGAAGCGAGGCGAGGTGATTGAGCACATCGAGATCACGCCGGCGCTGACTGAGCTGATCGCGCGCCTACGCGCCGCTCGCAAAGACGACTGCCTGTACGTGTTCTCGAACCGGTACGCAACACACTACACGCCGGCCGGCTTCAAGACCGAATGGTCGAAGCTGATGAGCAAAGCGCTCGAGCTGAAGAAAATCGGAAGAAGGTTTACGTTCCACGACCTGCGCGCGTATTACGTGACGCGGCATAAGGCGGAACGCGGTGCATTGCCGGACCTGCATGCGAATCCGGCGACAACGGCGCGCGTCTACGATCGAACGAAGATCGTAAAGCGGAGAGGTATGTAATTCCCAATTTGGGAATTTAAAAACAAAAACGGCACTGGATAAAATCTCAGTGCCGTTTCTAACTGCTTGATACTGCTAGGAATTCTGTGGGGTGGCTGATGGGACTCGAACCCAATTTGATGGGTTACGAGGGGGAGCACAGGGGGAGTATGCCTTTGAATTATATGGAATTTTAAGACTTCAACTCCTATGGTCTCCCCTTCAAACCCCACAGTTGTCCCTGGAATTGTCCCCGGAAGAAACCAGCTCACACAGTCGACCACCCGCCCGATCTGCCCCCTTCCACTTCTGTGTAAACAGAGGTAACGTCTCACGAACACATCAAGCTTGGGCGACGGGAAAATGGAGTTCTATTGGGTAAACGTTGGGCTTACGATCAATGAAGTTCTCAGCGGTAACTTTCTCTGGGCGCCCGAACACACTGTCACGCAATCGGGGAAGGTACAGCACTTAGTGCACTGGGACAACGTCGCCGCAGTCAAGGCCGGCGACGTGATCTTTTGCTGCCACAGTCAGCGAATTTCTCATATCGCCAAAGCGGTCAAAGACTCGTATCGAGCTCCAAGACCTCCCAGCCGCTCCTTCTCCGAATGGAAGGCCGACGGGCACCGTGTCGACGTCCAACTGATCGAACTGAGGACCCCGGTGCTTCGTGACGAAGTCTCGGATGAGTTCATGTCGCGGTTTGACGAGCGCACTTCACCATCCCTGTTCACGAACTCAGGCACCCTCAAGCAAATTTATATGGCGCATATGCCGCAAGATGCCGGCGCCTACCTGCTCGAGACATCCCAGATGATCGACCGTTTCGAAGACGCACTGGTTACCGACGGTGGAAGTGGGAGAAAGGTATCGAAGACGACGCGCGATGCGATCGTGAAAGCCCGAGTCGGCCAGGGAAAATTTCGGGCAGATCTGCTCAAGAGATGGGACAAGCAATGTTCGCTCACTGGACTTGCAAACACCGACCTTCTCGTCGCCTCACACATCCACGCTTGGAGCCTCAGCACGAACGACGAACGGATCGATCCTGACAACGGGTTGCTGCTCGCTCCACATATTGATCGGCTATTCGACAAGGGGCTGATTTCATTTGATCACGATGGTGGCCTATTGGTAGGGCCGAAGTTATCCCAGCGCGATCGACAGGTCCTCGCGCTCGACCGGTATCCGATGCTGCGTAAGATCACAACGGGCAACAAGAGCTTCCTGGCGCGCCACCGTGCCCGATACAAGTTCGACTAGATCCAAACCTCATTTGAAGGCCGATTCCACTGTACGCAAGGTCAGTTGACGGGCCGAAAACCCACGACATCGTGCGGGTTGCCTGTGTCATCTCAACAGCCTTGTGGTTGCACGCATCTTCTTTGATACAAAACAGGGCCCGTCCTACGGGCGTCCATTCGCCTCCGCGCCAGTGCGAGTTTACTTAGCCAACTTGTCGCTCTGAAATACCCCCGGCCTGAAAACGTAACGCTACGTCAAATGAATGGAGTGACTGGCGCCTCAGTACATTCGCAATCCACAGAATACAAAAAACTCAGAATTTCATAGGCAGTTTTACACCCATCTATTGCTTCCGATCGAGATGTTTCACGGCCATTGTGAATCGCATCGTTTCGAATCTCGTTTAGACGAACCATTCTCGCATACAACGCTGGCTGCTCATCGCTCAACGAGCGGTTTGCAACCAACTTCAGAACTGGATCAAGATAGGTTTTGAGACGCTTCGTCGTCGTATTTCTAAGTAGCTCTTTTGCAGAATCCTCGGCAAGTCCACGCTTTCGCATAGACCTCTCCAAGAACTGTTGAGTGGTCGCATCGATTACTGCGGCTGACAAGAGTAAGCTTTCAGTCGGATATCCCGAGTTAGCAATACGATACGATCTTTGCAACGTTTTCTGCAAAAAACTTACACTTTCGGCTGCGAGATCTGCAACAGGGATGGAGACTCGATTTTCCGAGACAAGGGACATGGCCTGCGGCGACAAATCAATTCCGACGGCCATCCCATCGACACCAATGTAGCTAGCGGCCCAATCTGCAATCCCGAAATGCCGCACATGATCTAGGTTGCGATTATGTCGAATCGTGCTAGTAAATAGCAAATCAATAAAGTGATTTTGAAAAGCCTCCGCCTCTTCTAACAGCTTCGATTTTGAAGATTTAGCCCACTCAAGCAAGTCGGCTCCTTCAAGTTGGTGCGGCTTGACCCATGAAATCTCGACCAGAGTAAAGGAATAAGCTGGAACACTTACCCCCGGTACACCAATATCAATGAACTGAGGGTGAGATATAGCTAATGTGAACGCTCTTCCGCGATGGCGTAAGTTGAAGGTTCCAGCCTCCAATCCAGCACGTATAGGCCAATAGAGACCGACGTGCACAACGTAATCTTGCGCCGCCCCAGTCATTTTGCCAACTCAATTACTTTTTCTGAAAATGACTTAAATATTTCCTTGAATTTATTGCGCGACGCAATATAAGTTTTCTCCACCCTCCCCGACATGTCAAGTTCTTCATCAGTAAGAGCGAACACTGCTTTTGAGTGCTCCTGAGATTTCCCAATAAGACCATGGAAGTCCGGAACTTGAGCAATCTCCCACCCCTCGCCGAGCGCCTTATCATAATCGTTCTCAGGCAATAGCATTCCCGCTTCTTGAAGAGACGGTATCAGCGATTCCTGGCATCGATCTACAATCTTATCAATCCATTTTTGATAAGCATTCGTTACCTTACCCGACCTAACGTTAAATCTTTGAGAAACGATACCCAAGAATTTCGGATTCGAATTAGGCAATTTATAGATCAAAGATCCCGAGCGGGCGCGCAACTCGTTGGCGTTCGCCGCCCACCGCGGCAACGTCTTTGAAAGCGAATCAATCGCCAGATAGCTAAAATAGTCCGGGGCCACTGGAACAATAAAATAATCACACGAAACCAAAAGATTCTGATTAAGCGCGCCGACACTCGGACTCATATCAAGAAATACGTAGTCTATTTTATTAGCCTTTGCCGTTTCATCCAAAAGGTATCCAAGCGCGCCCGGCAAATTCTGCAATATTGACATTGCGCCCAAGAGTTTGTGCGCCATCGCCAAATCCGGCTCAAATAGACCCGTGTCTATATGCCCCGGCAACAGGAAAAGGTTCGGCTGAGTTGTGGTAACGATTTCTGCCGCTTCGATCTTTTCTGGAGAACCTTCAAACGCTCTTCTAGCCGCAGCATAGAGATTTGAATTCGGGTGAGCCTCGTAAAAATCACCAAGGTCGTCCAACCCCTCGAGCGCTAGAACCATGCCGGTCAGGTTACATTGAGGATCGCAATCGACGAGCAGCACGCGCTTGCCAGCCTCAGCAAGGGCCCAACCCAAATTGAAGGTCGTCGTTGATTTGCTGACACCGCCTTTATGGTTAAAGATCGCTATTTTTTTCATGAGTGAATCGCGCGCCGCGAAGTTACTGAGAAGATGCGTAGTGTAATCCACCGTGAAATCGGTGCAACGTCGAATCACTTCGGCGCAGCAACGAGCTCTTCTGCGGGGTAAAGCTGCAACATCGCACGCGCGGCCTCGACGTTCGAGGTCGTCAACCACTCTTCCCAGTCATCCGGCCGCAGGATCACCACCGACCGCTTTTCGTCGGCCGGCTTGTGCATGCGCGACATCAGAGGGTGGCCGTCCGCGTTGACCGTGATCATCGACATCGTGTGATGCTCGGCGCCGTCCTGGCCCAGCAGCGTCCGCCAGATGCCGGCGATGCACATCGTGCGCCAATCGGTCAGCCCGATCCGGTACCACACGTTCTTCCCTGTTTCGTAGCACGGTTCGTAGATCCAGTCAGCGGGGATCAGGCAGCGCTGACCGGCGCGCCAGGCCGGCCCGTAGAGCGGCGACTTTCCTAGGTTATCGTCTCGCACGTTCATCGTGCTGCGCATGATCGGCGGCTTCCTGCCCTGCTCCTTCGCCTTCTCGATGTTGGCCTTCTGGAGAGCGCGTGGCCAAAAGCCGAAGCCGGCTGCCAGCGGTTTGAGCGTCCCGTTGACGTTTGCGACGATTGGCGCGAGATAGTCCTGGTAGATCTCCGGCTTCCACGGGAAGTCCCGGTACAGGTCGCTGAACGGCTCGATCCGCAGTTCGCGAATTTCGTAGTCCTCGTGCGGTGCTCGATAGTTCGATGGGATGAACGCCGCTGCGCACAGAGCGCATCATACGCGCGCGGTACTTCCGAACGGAGGCAGCTATGAATCTCATCCCTGTGGGAGTCGACATTGGCAAGAACGTCTTCCAGATCCACTACATTGCGCCGGGCAGCGGAGAAATCATCAATAAATCGCTCAAGCGAGCGAACTTCCTCGAATATTTCGCCAACCTAGAGCCGTGCACGATCGGCATGGAAGCATGTGGCGGCTCGCAGCACTGGGCTCGATCACTCAGCAGGCTCGGGCACCAGGTCCGTCTAATGGCCCCGCGCTTTGCCAAAGCGTTCAACATCGGTAACAAGAACGATGCGGCGGACGCACGAGCAATTTGGCTGGCAGTGCAGCAGCCTGGCAATAAGGTCGCGGTAAAAAGCGAGGCGCAGCAAGCCGTGCTGGCGTTACATCGGCTGCGCCAGCAGCTCGTGAAGTTCCGCACCTCCCAGATCAACTGCATCCGTGGACTCTTGGGCGAATACGGCGAAGTCATGCCGGCGAGCCGCCGCGCCTTCGACGCGAATATCGCCGCCGTTCTCGATCGGGTCGGCGACCATGTCGCAGCACCGCTAATCGATACCCTCCAGGAGCAGTGCGCCGCCTTGGCACACCTGAATGAACAGATTGCGCGCATCGAGCAAAGGCTCGTGCAATGGATGAGCACCGACTCGAGCGCGCAAGCCATCGGCGCCATCCCGGGCGTCGGCCTGCTAACCGCCACCGCCGCAGTTGCCACGATCGGCGATGCGAAAGCATTCAAGTCCGGCCGCGAATTCGCGGCATCCATTGGCCTGGTGCCCAGGCAAGTCGGCTCAGGTGGAAGGACAACGCTGCTGGGGATCAGCAAACGTGGCGACGCTTATCTACGCACACTGCTCGTGCATTGCGCGAGAGTTATCAGCGTACAACTCCGATCCAAACACCCCTGGGTTGAACAGCTACTGAAGCGACGGCCTTATAACGTCGCGGTTGTCGCACTGGCCAACAAGCTTGCGCGTGTAATCTGGGCGGTGCTCGCTCGCGGCAGACCGTATCAACAAGACTTTGTCAGCACAAAGCCGGCATAGCCCGGCGTTAAAGGTCAACGACAGAGGAGTGAACTTCATCCGATCGCTCGGAGCAACAGAAGGAGATGACAGGACAGGTTGGACCGTGACTCGCTAAACCTGAGTGTGCACTAGCGCTTCAAGCGCGATAGTTCGTATAGGAGCGAGTCAGCGGTTCTCATCGTGGCCCGCGACAGCATCTGCGCCGCAACAAGGCCGAATATACGTATGCGATCCGCCTCTTCCGTCAGCACCTTTCTGCATTTTTTCCGGAGCTTAATCGACGACAAGGAGTCCTTTTCTATCTAAAGCAAGTCTTGCTTATCTGCACGCGCTTCGGGCAGATCGGGAGAAGCTTGCGTTACGAAAATGTGCTCCTCGATCGCCGCATTGGTTGGTTAGTCTGACCGTGGCTCGCTAAACCTGAGTGTGCACTGGCGCTCATAGCGCGATAATTCGACTAGGAGCGAGTTCACGGCGTCTCGACGCGTCAGCAATTCGTCTTGACCGTCTGCCCCGAAGCGGTCGTTCGGTGAGCGCATACATCATCCTTGATGCAACTCAAGAGCCTTGTCGCGTCGCAGTTTATACGTTGAATTAGATCGAGTCGGTCGTTATTGGGCAAGTTGTTCGCAGCCATGCGTCGAGGAGCACCGAAGAGATCGGCAAATTCCGCACGGCGTCCACAGACAGCCCTTCAGTAAAGCGGATCAACGCCTGCGCTGCAGGTCGTTCAAAACATGCTCGGGCCAGCGGAATCAGGGGTAACAGCGGACCATCGCCGGAGATTAATCCCTGATGGCGAGTGGCTGCTTGAACCACGGGATCATAATTCAAGCCCATAAAAACAGCGGTCGAGGTGTCTGCTCTTGCTCCTGAGGCAATTACCATCAGAGCAATCGCTATGCATACTTTTCGCATTGGGGCCTTCTAGTTGTCGCGTGGCTATATTCTGCGACTTTCCCTTTCGTTGGCGGCGCAGTGCCATAGATAGATTGTTGACGATTTAGTCCTGCGCGTCGATGGTCCGCTCATGGAGGACTGGAGACGGCGGTCAGTCATCAATTCTAGGGGCGGATTACCCCAAGGGCTGTTGCCGGCAAAGACTACTTGCTAAATCACGGCGTTCATATATGTACACATGGCGAGGCTGCCTCCAATGTGTCGGGGCTTGATCAGTGGCGCTTCTGGGCAAGACATCCCCATCCGTCATATTCCAAGCCGTAGAGCATGCAGAGACATGCCATGAAACCGGAAACGGACAAGATATTGTGCTGCTGGATAGGCATGTTGATCACCACCAAGACGCGATAAATTTCTCCCGATTGATCGAGGGAGGCTCTACCGTACTGATGGTCATTGATGAAGCTTGCAACGATCGACGCCTTCTCCGCAGACGCACCACGCAGCAGAAACTCCACATCACGCGGAATGCTGAAGTCGTCCCCGTCGGCATCCAGCGCTCGCAGGAGCTCAACGTCGGCTACGGCGGTATCCATCAGCGTTGCGACAGTCGACACGATCCGGTCCCCTTTTTGTCTCAGATCGGATCTGATCGTATCACCCGCAGCAGCTTCGTCTGCTCCCTATTTCAGCGACTTGACATCGGCATCTCGCGGCACGATACACTGTGTTTTTATACAGTGGTGGCATCGTGATCAAGCCTCAGTGGGCTTACATCTGGGAGTACGGGTTCCAAGGCGACAAACGGCGCCTTCGGACCCCGGTTGAGCTCACAAAGCGTGAATTTGAGTGCTGGATCGAGAATGACGAGCGATCGGTCTTCCTCGCCCCTTGCCACCCGATCGAGGCGACTAGAATCGATCGAAATCGGGTGCCGCTCACCGATCCGCGCTTCAAGATGAAGGCGGCGATGCCGGAGTTCGACGCACCAACGGACGCCGAGCTACGCGCGCTTTGGCGCGAGTACACCGACCTCCAAGTGCGCTGGCTCATCCTTGAGATTCATGCACTTCGCAAGTCACTTGAGCGAATCGAGGAATGGTATGTGTACACCGACAAGAACGTTGCTAACAAAGGCGATCTGGCCGGCGCGCAGGGACAGTTGCATCGACTGATGCACCTCTTGCGGGAGGAGATGCGCCGCGCCGGGATGCGCTAACCCTCGCTTCGCCGCAACACAAGTCTGCGCGCAGATGAGCCCCATTGTTGACGGCTGACATTCGGCCGCCTAAGCTCCGCCAAAGCCAAGGAGAAGACCATGACTCTGAGTCGGGACGGCTTCCTATCTCCGGACATTGACGCTCTCGCAAAGACAGCGCTGCAGGACTATTGCCCCGCTCATGTAGCTCTCATAGAACAGCTCAACCGATTCGCCATCGCCTTGTTGATAATGCCGCGAGACATCCAACAGCGTGACGCCGACCTCTTCGCTGTCACCCTTCTCAGCCGTGCCGTTCAGGACTTCCAAGCCGCTGTACTCCTCGGTGCCAGAGGACTTCGTGCGCAGTCACGCGCGATGGTGCGATCAACCTTTGAAACTGCCCTGTACTGCTCGGCCGCTTCCCGCGACATGGTGTTGTCGCAGGGAGTCAAGATCAAAGCCAAGAAGGGTGATGGGCCTACGTTACGGTTCGTCGATGCGTTTGAGGGCGGGCACCAGCGATATCGCGGGCAAATTGCGTCTGAGTTACGAGATATGCCTGAGATGTCAGTTGAAATGGGAGCGGCGCTCGACGCGTTGCTGGACCTATCCGTGATTTCGTGGGCGAGGCATATCATGAGGTGTAAAGGCCATGGATATGCCGATGAAGAAAAAGAGACAAACTGTAGCGCGTCAGGCAGCGGCCCGAGGGCCGCTGCCTGAACTG
>NZ_JAAGPH010000158.1:0-16407 GCF_017104705.1 Burkholderia sp. Se-20373
TCTGCAGCAGCCGGCGCGGCGGCAACCGGCGCCATCGACGGCACGGGCACCGGCACCGGCACCGACACGGGCGCTGCCTGCACGAAATTCGTCGCCACCGGACGGGGCTGCGCCGGTGCCGGCGCGGCAGCGCCGAGCGGCGGCAAGCCCATGCGGTCGCGCACGATCGGGTCGCGATACTTCACGTCGTCGGCAACCGTCGCTTCCACGCTCGGCGCCACGTTCGAACGGGCGAGCGGCGCGGTCGTGCCCGGGCACAGGTGCCCGGTCGCTTCCACCGCACGCCGGTTCGCGTCGCTCTGGCAGAGCAGCGCGAGCGCCACGTCGGTCAGGCCCATCGCGCGGAATTCACGCGCATCGAGACGTCGCACGCAGGCCTGGTCGACCAGCGTCGTGCCGCCCGTCGCGCCGAACCCCGGGAACGACACGCCGACGCTCACCGAGCCCATGCAGGTATCGGACAGCGTGGTCGTCAGCCCCGGCGCCTGGATCGAGGGGTTCGTCTTGATCGTCTGCGTCCCGGAGTAATTGACGTTTTCCGAGGTCTGGGTGTTGTACGGGTTGGTGCCGGGTGCGCCCGACGACTGGAGCGAACTGACGCTCTGCGGCGTCACGTTCGAACCGCCACTCGTGCCGGACGGCATCGTCACGTTCACGTTCACGCTCGAATTGCCGCTGCCGCGAACCCCACTCGAGCTGGTGGCGTTGCCGCCGCGCGAGCTCGTGGTGTTCGTGTTCATGCTCGAGCCGCCGCCCTGGCTGATGGCCGTCGACGAGGTCGACGACTGCGAGCTCGAAGTCGAGTCGGCGGTTTGCGCCTGGGCGCCGATCGTGGTCATCGCGAACATCGCAGCGCATGCCACCTTGATCCTGTTGCTGTTCATTTCACTCTCCGGACGAGGTTTGACCTCCCACCCAGGCAACCGTACTAGTTCCCCTGATTCCCTTCAGCTTTGCCTGCTTCCCCGAACTGCTTCCAGCCGTTGCCCAGCTGGGACCATGAGCCTGCCGACATGCCCTGCCACTGCTGGGCGTCGGGTCCGCCGATGGCACTGCCCGAAGAAAGCGTTTGTTGTTCTGACGGTTTGGTTGTCTGGTCAGGTTTGTTTGACGTCTGCAAATTCGATTGCACGTCGTCGGCAATACGGTCAGCGCCATACGCCGTCAGAGACGCGAGCATCAGAGCGGCGGCAATCAGTTTCTGCTTCATGCCAACTCCTTACGTGACAACAATGTGGGGCAAAGAGACCAGCGTCGCTGGGAAACTGGTCCCCCCACACCTGACTAATGACTGCTTCCGGTCGCACTTGAACTGCTCTGGCTTCCGCCCGCCGCGGACGGCGAGCCGGCCGGACCGGTACTCCACACGGTCGACGAGTTGTAGTGATTCGAACCCGTGATCGCGCCTGACCCACCACTGCCGGTCAGCCCAGCGGCACCCGCGTTGGCCATACCCTGGTCGTTCGCGCTCGAAGCCGTGTAGTGATTCGCACCGAGTACGATCGTGGCACTCACCCCTCCCGATAGCGCATTCGCGTTCTCGTTCGTGTTGCTGTTTCCGCCGTTCGAGGCTGCGGCACCGATACCGCCGCCTGCCGCGTACGCGCCCCCGTTCAGGCCCGAACCGCTGGCCGTCGAGGTCGAGTTGTGGAAGGCGGATGCCGTACCGACGGAACCAGCGGGTGTCACCGTACTGCCAGCGCTTGCACCCGCCGTCGAAGTCGAGTTGCTGGTGTAGCTGCCGGACCCGACCAGCACCGAACCGGAAACACCCGACGCAACGGATTGCGTCTGGTTGGTCGTGGAGAGTCCCGCGGCCATGGCAGCCGACGACAAGACGGTGAGCGCTGTCGCTAATATCACGTTGGCTTTCATAGCAATCCCTTGCTGTGATGAAGTTCGGCGGTGGCGGAGCCGGGCCTGCCCCCCATCGGACGAAACCCGGCATCCGTACCGCCAGCCAATGACGAACGCTACGCGTCGCGGCTTAGTGGTGATACGTCCAGCCGATCGAACCGGCATTCGCGCCGCTGCTGCCAGTCGCTTGTGCTCCGCCGAAGCCGAAGCCGCCAACCGTCGACGTTTGGGTGTGGTTCGTGTACGAGACCGAACCGCTGCCCGGGCCGCCGGCCAGTGCGCCGGCTGCACCGAGTGCCGAGCCGGAATCGGTCGCGGAGAAATGACCGAACCCTGCGACCCCAGCCATCGTCGAACCGCCGCTCGACGAAGTGCTGCTCGACACCGTGCCGCTGCCGGCAAACGCTGCACCCGAAACCGCCAGAACTGCTGCTGCAATCAGAAGCTTCTTCATGGTCGACTCCAAAACGGCGTGGACGGAGTGAATCGGGAAGATCGCACGCCATCGATCTTCCCGACTTGAGCAATCCTCAAAATTAAGGATCACTATCCAATCAATAAAATCTCATTGCCTTTTAAATCACGTTTTTTGCTATTTTGGCCAGACGAAGCTTAGCTTCGAGATTTTTGGTTATCCAAATTTTTTTGGTAGGTGTTTTCTATTATTTTTATGAACATTGGCCTTACATCGAAAACACCAATGCTTGACGAACCGGAACGATGCGCACATATTTCCGGCTTGCGATATTCGATACCCCGCCGGACGGCATGTCATGAATCGACATCCCGTTTCCGGAATCGAATATTCGCGAATACATTAACCACCGCAAATTGCAGCGCCGCTTGAAATACGCCTTTTACGCGGGCGACAAGAGCCTGCATTGCAGTCGGGTGGCGTGTCTTCTCCCTGAGCTATCGACGAAGCGTCTTCCGGATAATCCGGCCGACAGGCCGTTCGATCTAATCCGGCCGGCGCCGGCATGGGCCAGGCGCGATCGGAGCGGCCTTGCATGGCCGAGGACGAATCGGCATCACGCTGTCCGGCACGAACAGCCTGATCCATCCGGGTGAACTGAATGAGAGCGAGTACCGCTGTCGCCCGACTGCCGTGCGGCGCGACAACCGCGACAACCGCGCCAGCACGCGGCGCGCGCGGCGGGCAAGAAACCGGGACAGCGCAACCCGCGAAGCTGGCACAGCGTCGCGAGCATCACCCCGGCCTTTCCGACTACCCCATTGATGCGCAAAGTACGCACCGATCAAGCTACTGCTTATGGTCTTCATCGCCGTTTCCCCGACTGCTTATTGACGAGTTGGCCGCCCCACCGCTTTGTTACATCGTTTCAGCCGCCCGCCGGTGCGTCCAATACCGCAAGCAGCGTGCCACCCGATATTCCACCGCAGCGTGCGCGCGGCACACGGCCGCCACGGCGGCCCGCAGCGCCTGAAACGACATTTTTTGTTTCAGGAATGTATCGCAATAACAGTCTGACACCCGCTCCGATCGTTGAGCGCCGCGACGCAATCGCCGGATTAGACGGACGAATCCGGCCCGCAGGCCCGCACCGGGCGGCGAGACGAACGAGTGTTTCAAACTTGAGAATCGGGCTGCCGCGCAAGGCCGGCGGCGCGGGCATTTGCGCCTGCAAACCGGGGGGCGCGGCATGTGCGCCCCCTTCCCGTGCCATCACAAACGAGAATCGATTCGCCCGACACCGGGCACCGAACGCCCGACCCGGCAGCCTCCGGCGAGCCGTCGACACGCATTTCTCCTGACGACCGAAACGAATTTGATTCATCCGTGAAAATACCGACAGGATCACGCGCCGCTCGAGGGCCGAAATTGACCGTAAAAAATAAAACTTTCGTGGCGGCGTAATAATTAAAACGAATGAAAACTCGCGCCCCGTCACGCCGACCATCATTTTTTCATTTTCATTCGCCCTGCCTTTCACGCACCGAATCACCCGATTCGCGGCACATTCGGGAAACACTTTTAATCCTTTATCCACGCATTTCTCATTGATGAAACATTCAAACTCAACACCTGTTTGACGACGCCATTCCCGCACAAGCCTGATTTATCGTGCGTTTCGTCGTATCGATTCGCATCGATCCGGCAATTGACCCGCTCGCTTTTCTGTCCCCACGATACATGCATGAAACAGAAGCGCGCATATCGCGCGGCAATCGCGCCGCCGCTCCCGTGCGCATCGCGACGGCATCGTTCATGGCATGCCGATTGCCTGATCTCCGGCTCTCACCGAGCGGCACGCCGAGGCACAAGATCACGGACGGCGGCCTGCTCGTCAATCAGCGTATCGGGGAAGAGGCGATGAAGATCACCACCGATCGATCGACGTGCGCGTCGTTCAGGCATCAACGGGGTAGTCGGCGAAACCGGAGCGCCTGTCGCGGCGCTTCGTCGACCTCGGCCCATGCGAACCGGCGCTTGCCGAAGCGCTACCCGTGCGGCGGGATGGAACGCGTGCGCACCGCCGTCGAGCAAATCGACGTGTGGTTCCTCGAGCTGCTCGACGAAGGGGAAAGCCATGAATGACCGGGTCGCGCTCGAGACGCGCGCCGGTCAGCGCGTCCTGGTGACGGGCGGCGCCGGCTTTCTCGGCAGCTACGTCTGCGAGCGCCTGGTCATGGAAGGCGCGTCCGTCACGTGCATCGACAGCCTGCTGACGGGGCGCAAGCTCAACGTCGCCGACCTGAAGGCGTCCGGCCGCTTCGAATTCGTGAAGGGCGACGTCTCGCTCGGCCTGCCGCAACTGCAGGTGGACGAGATCTGGAATCTCGCGTGCGCGGCATCGCCGCCCACCTATCAGGTCGATCCCGTCCATACGATGATGACCAACGTGCTCGGCATGAACCACTGCCTCATGCTCGCGCGCAAGACGGGCGCACGCGTGTTCCAGGCGTCGACCAGCGAGATCTACGGCGACCCGGACGTGCACCCGCAGACGGAAACCTATCGCGGCAACGTGAACACGATCGGCCCGCGCGCGTGCTACGACGAAGGCAAGCGCGCGGCCGAGGCACTGTGCTATGACTACCACCGCACGCACGGCATCGACGTGCGTGTCGCGCGCATCTTCAACACCTACGGCCCGCGGATGTCGCCGCGCGACGGCCGCGTCGTGTCGAACTTCATCGTCGGCGCGCTCAACGGCGCGCCGCTCGAGATCTACGGCGACGGGCGGCAGACCCGCTCGTTCTGCTTCGCCAGCGACCTGATCGACGGCTTCTTCTGCCTGATGAGCGCCGAGCGCAACGTCGGCACGCCGGTCAACATCGGCAACCCGGGCGAATTCACGATGATCGAGCTTGCGGAGAAAGTGCTCGCGATGACGGGCTCGACATCGGAGATCGTGTTCCGGCCGCTGCCGATCGACGATCCGCATCAGCGCAAGCCGGACATCTCGGTCGCGTCGGCCGAGCTCGGCTGGCGGCCGGCCATCGATCTCGACGAAGGGCTGCGCCGGACCGTCGACTATTTCAGCCGTGAACTGTGGCTCGAGCCGGTGCTGCGCGTGACCGGGGCCACGGCATGAAAGTGCTCGTGACAGGCGGAGCGGGCTATATCGGCAGCCATACCTGCAAGGCGCTCGCAGCGGCGGGACACGAACCGGTCGCCTACGACAACCTGTCGACCGGCCATCGCGATGCGGTTCGCTGGGGGCCGCTCGTCGCGGCCGACATTCTCGACCGCGACGCGCTGTCGAAGGCGTTCGCCGCGCATCGGCCCGACGTCGTGATCCATTTCGCCGCACTCGCGTACGTCGGCGATTCGGTGCTCGCGCCCGACCGCTATTACACGGTCAACGTCACCGGCACCTGCACGCTGCTGAGCGCGATGCACGCGGCGGGCGTCGGCCGGATCGTGATGTCGTCGTCGTGCGCGACCTACGGCATTCCGGACGGGCTGCCGATCTCGGAGCGCACGCCGCAGCACCCGATCAATCCGTACGGCTTCACGAAGTACGCGATGGAACGGATGGCCGCCGATTTCGAGCGTGCGTATGGGCTGAAGTGGGTCGCGCTGCGCTACTTCAACGCGGCCGGCGCGGACCCGGACGGCGAGATCGGCGAATGCCACGAACCGGAAACGCACGCGCTGCCGCTCGCGATCCGCGCGGCGCTCGGCACCGGCCGTGCATTCCAGGTGATGGGCACCGACTACCCGACGCCCGACGGCTCGGCGATTCGCGACTACGTGCATGTGAGCGACCTCGCCGACGCGCACCTGAAAGCGACCGCCTATCTGTGCGGCGGCGGCCACAGCGTCGCCCTGAATCTCGGCACCGGCCAAGGAACGTCGGTGCTCGACGCACTGCGCGCCGTCGAAGCCGTGACGGGCCGCCGCGTGCCGACGGTAACGGCCGCGCGCCGCCCGGGCGACCCGCCCGAGCTGTACGCCGACGCCACGAAAGCCGCGCTCGTGCTCGGCTGGCGGCCGCGCTTCACCACGATCGAACCGATGGTCGAACACGCCGCGGCGTGGTTTCAGAAAGCACTGCAATTCGAATCCGGCAAGTGAGCACGTTTCCTTGAACGCCACGCAGGGGAATCACCATGAAGGTACGGATCGCCATCGTCGGCACGGGCTACGTCGGGCTGGTCAGCGGCGCGTGCTTTGCGGATCTAGGGCATGACGTCGTCTGCATCGACAACAATCGCGGCAAGATCGACGCGCTGAACGAAGGCCGCATGCCGATCTACGAACCGGGCCTCGACGCCGTCGTCGCCCGCAACGTCGAACGCGGCACGCTGCGCTTCAGCAGCGACCTCGCGGCGAGCGTGCGCGATCGCGACGCGGTATTCATCGCGGTCGGCACGCCGACGCTGCCGGGCACCGACCAGGCGGACCTGCAATACGTCGAGGCGGCCGCACGCGAGATCGCGTCGAACCTGACCGGCTTCGCGGTGGTCGTCACGAAGTCGACGGTGCCGGTCGGCACCAACCGAATCGTCAAGCAGATCGTCGAACGCTGCGCGCCGGACGGCATCGACGCGGCGATCGCATCGAATCCGGAATTCCTGCGCGAAGGCTCGGCGATCGACGATTTCATGCACCCGGACCGCGTCGTGTTCGGCGCCGAGCATCCGCGTGCGATCGAGATCATGACGGCCATCTATGCGCCGCTGGAAGCAATGGGCCACCTCGTGCTCGCGACCGAGATCGAAACGGCCGAACTCGTGAAGTACGCGGCGAATGCGTTCCTCGCGGTGAAGATCAGCTACATCAACGAGATCTCCGACCTGTGCGAAGCCGTCGGCGCCGATGTCGAGCTGGTCGCGAACGGGATGGGCCTCGACCGCCGCATCGGCGCATCGTTCCTGAAGGCCGGCCCCGGCTGGGGCGGCTCGTGTTTTCCGAAGGACACGCGCGCACTGAAGGCGACGGCTTCCGAACATGCGGTGCCGCTGCGCATCGTCAGCGCGGCGATCGAATCGAATGCGCTGCGCAAGGAGCAGATCCTGCGCCGCATCGAGAAAGCCTGCGGCGGCTCGATCAAGGACAAGCGCATCGCGGTGCTCGGCCTCACGTTCAAAGGCCAGACCGACGACGTGCGCGAAAGCCCGAGCATCGACGTGATCCAGCTGCTCGTCGGCGCGGGCGCGCATATCCGCGCGTACGACCCGGCGCGTCCGCACGAAGCGTCGCGGCTGCTGCCGCAGGTCTTCATGGAGGGCTCCGCGATCGACGCGGTGCGCAGCGCGGACGCCGTCGTCGTGATGACCGAATGGAAAGCGTTCGAGGCACTCGATCTCGCCGATCTCGCGGATCACATGGCCGATCCCGTGATGCTCGACATGCGCAACCTGTTCAGCGAACGGCTCGCCGTCGACAGCGGCTTTCGCCGCTACGAACGCGTGGGCCGCTCATGCGGCGAACGCACGCCGGCCGCCCCGGCACCGGAACCACCACCTGCGAGCGATGACACCCGGCCGCCACGCGGCCTGCTTCAAGACTGATGATCCGACCGTGACGGGAGAACACCATGAAGAAGCTGGTTGGGTCGCTTGCGGGCGGCCTTGCGCCGGATACCACCGACACCAACGATGCCAACGGTGCCACCGGTGCCGACGCGGACCGCACCGCCTCGATGAACGCGGACGTGCCGCTCGTCGTCCCGTTGATG
Source organism: Burkholderia sp. Se-20373 (assembly GCF_017104705.1). NCBI lineage: Bacteria > Pseudomonadati > Pseudomonadota > Betaproteobacteria > Burkholderiales > Burkholderiaceae > Burkholderia > Burkholderia sp. Se-20373. Next base: position 8,010 of record NZ_JAAGPH010000158.1, read on the forward strand.
GACAGCGGCACCCGCGTCGTCTTCCACCTCCTCGCGCTGGGCTGGTTCGTCGCGCTGGGCATCTTCTGGCGCTGGTGGCTGCGCGACGAGCACTACGTCGACGCCTTCCGCTTCGGCGTCAACTGCTTCGTGCTGTTCTGGACCACCTTCATTCCCGGCTACTTCATCTTCATCATCCGCTCGGCGGTCGTGCCGAACCCCGCGCTGCCGGTGCCGCGCGACTGGCGGGTCGCGATGGTCGTCACCAAGGCGCCGTCCGAGCCGTTCGACATCGTCCGCACGACGCTGCTCGCGATGCTCGACCAGACCTACCCGCACGATACGTGGCTCGCCGATGAAGATCCGTCGCCCGAGACGCTCGACTGGTGCCGCGCGCACGGCGTGTTCGTGTCGACGCGGCGCGGCGTCGCCGCGTACCACCGGACGAGCTGGCCGCGCCGGACCCGGTGCAAGGAAGGCAATCTCGCGTACTTCTACGACATGGTCGGATACGACCACTACGATTTCGTGTCGCAGCTCGATGCCGACCATGTGCCGACCCGCACCTATCTCGAGGAGATGCTGCGGCCGTTCGTCGATCCGGCAGTCGGCTACGTGTCGGCGCCGAGCATCTGCGACAGCAATGCGGCCATGAGCTGGAGCGCACGCGGGCGCGTGAACGTCGAGGGGCCGCTGCACGGCACGATGCAGGCCGGCTATGCGGGCGGCCTCGCGCCGCTGTGCATCGGCTCGCACTATGCGGTGCGCTGCCGCGCGCTGCGCGAGATCGGCGGGCTCGGGCCCGAGCTCGCCGAGGATCACTCGACCACGATGATCTTCAATTCGAAGGGCTGGCGCGGCATGCATGCGCTGAACGCGATCGCGAACGGCGAAGGGCCGCGCACGTTCGGCGACCTGGCCACGCAGGAATTCCAGTGGTCCAAGAGCGTGATGATCATCATGCTGCGCTACACGCGCCACTATTTCATGGGGCTGCCGCTGAAGCTGAAGGCGCAGTTCCTGTTCTGCCAGCTGTGGTACCCGCTGTGCGCGCTCGCGATGGCGGGCGGCGTCCTGATTCCGGTCGTCGCGCTGCTGACCGGCCGCGTGTGGGCGCACGTCGACTACCTCACGTACCTCACCTACGCGCTGCCGCTGGCCGTGCTGCTGCTGTGCGTCGTGACCTGGGCCACGCAGTCGACCCGGTCGTGCCGCCCGCTGAATACGAGACTGCTGTCGTGGGAAGGGCTGTCGTTCGTGTTCGCGCGCTGGCCGTGGGTCGTGCTCGGCTGCGTGTCGGCGATGTTCGACTGCGTGCGCGGCAAGGAATATCCGTTCAAGGTCACGCCGAAGGGTGGCACGATCGAACAGGACGCGCCGCTGCGCGTGGTCGCCCCGTATCTGCTGATCTCGCTGTTCTGCAGCCTGCCCGTCGTCACGGTCGAGAATCCGCGCAACGCCGCCGGCTTCTATCTGTTTTCGACGCTGACGAGCATCCTGTATCTGGTGATCGCGGCCGTCGTCGCGGTGAATCACGGCCGGGAGCAAGGGCTCGCGTGGTCGGCGTTCCGGCAGATGTTCTTCAGCCGCCTGCCCGTGCGCAACGCGCTGTTCGTGATCGCGCTCGCGATGCTGCTGTCGGGCATCGGGCTGCGCGCGCCGAAAGGCTGGCAGGCGATGATGTGGCGCTCGGGTTTGCCGGCCGTGGTCGCGCCCGTGCCGGGCGAACCGGTGATGCAGCCCGAACTCGGCGCCTACGATCCCGAGAACACGCTCGCGGGTGAGCGAAATCTCGCATTCGACCATGTGTTCGTGTCGTGGAACGCGCCCGACATCCGCGCGGAAATCGACGAGGCGTACCGGCGCGCGCACACGCGCAACCGCGCGCTGATGCTGACCGTCGAGCCCTGGGCGGCCGGCGACACGCGGCAAGGCGCGCTGCTCGACGATATCGCGCACGGGCGCTACGACGCGCGGATCGCGGCCACCTGCTCGGCGCTGGCGGCGTTGAAAAGCCCCGTGTTCGTGCGCTGGGGCCACGAGATGGAGGCCGACACCGGGCGCTATCCGTGGGCCACCGGCGGCGCATCGGCGTACGTGGAAGCATACCGGCGGGTCGTGACCGCCTGCCGCGCGATGACCGACCAGATCCGCTTCGTGTGGTCGCCGGCCGGCAACCGGAACCTCGACGACTATTTCCCGGGCCGCGGCTATGTGGACGACGTCGGCCTGTCCGTGTTCGACTGCCCGCGCTGCGCGAGCTGGCCGGCCGGCGGCCACGCGTCCGCCGCGAGCGTCCTGCGGACCAAGTACGAGCGGGTGGCCGACTACGGGCTGCCGGTGATGGTCACGGAGCTCGGCGTCGACGGGTCGAATGCGCGCAAGCGCGAGGCACTCGACGAATTCCAGCGGTCGCTGTGGCGCTATCCGCTGCTGAAGGCCGTGGTGTATTTCAACGCGGTCGATACGCCCGGCGCGTGGCCCGCGCACTACGTGCCGGACTGGCGGATCGCGCCGGCCTTCCTGCAGACGACGGTGGTCGCCCGGTGACAGGCGCGGCGATCGACGGCGCGCCGGCTTTCCGGCGATCCGCCATCAGCCGAGCAGTTCCTTCCTGCGCAACTGCACGACGTCGCGCATCGGCGGCGCGCCGAACAGCCGGCTGTATTCGCGGCTGAACTGCGACGCGCTTTCGTAGCCGACGACGGCGGCCACCGACCCGACGTCGCCGCCCTGCCGCAGCAGCAGCCGCCGCGCCTCGTGCAGCCGCAACTGCTTCTGGTACTGCAGCGGGCTCAGCGTCGTCACGTGCTTGAAATGATGGTGCAGCGACGACACGCTCATGTTGACCGCCTGCGCGAGCGACTCGACGCGCATCGGCTCGGCGAAGTGATCGCGGATCCATTCGATCGCGCGGGCGATCCGGTGCGTCTGGCTGCCCGCGATCGCCATGTGCCGCAGCCGCGTGCCCTGCCCGCTCGTCATCAGCCGGTACAGCAGTTCCTTTTCGATCAGCGGCGCGACGACCGCAATGTCGGCCGGCGTATCGAGCAGCCGCATCAGCCGCAGCGCGGCATCGAGCAGCGGCGGCGTCAGCTCGGCGAGCGCGATCCCCTCGCCTTCAGGGCCCGCGTCGGGTTCGGGCAGCCGCATCTCGGCCGCGAGCTCGACGATGCGCTGCGGATCGAGCGTCAGCGACAGGCACAGGTACGGCGCGTCCGGCGACGCGCACGTCACGCGTGACAGGATCGGCAAGTCGATGGAGGTAATCAGGCAATTCTGCGCGTCGTACTCGTAAGCCTGACCGGCCACGATCACGCGCTTCGAGCCCTGCGCGGCGATCACGAGCGCGGCCCGCGACACGCCGCAGCCGAGATCGACCGGCCGCGTGTGCCGGTGCAGCATCAAACCCGGCACGGCCGTTGAATGCGAGCCGTCCGCGGGCGCGAAGCGGCTGATCAGCGTCGCCAGCTCGCGCTGCCCGGATTCGCGCGACGCCACGATATCGGTCATGTCCATGACGCTTCCTCGATCAATTTCCTCATGTCGCGGGAGCATAGCGAAACCGCCCGCCGCCTGCCGGGGATTTGCAGGATTGTTCAATAAATTTGCAGGATTGGGTAGACGCAAAATCCGATGCCTCGCGCACACTGCCCGCTGACCGGGCGCATGCCGGGTTTTCCCCACGGAGACAATCACAATGCCTACCTCCTTTGTCCTGAACGGCAAGAACGTCACGCTCGACGCCGATCCGTCGATGCCCGTCCTCTGGGCGATTCGCGAACACGCGGGACTGACCGGCACGAAGTTCGGCTGCGGCATGGCGCAGTGCGGCGCGTGCACCGTGCATCTCGAAGGCCAGGCCGTCCGCTCGTGCGTGCTGCCGCTCGCCGGCATCGCGGGCAAGCACGTCACGACGATCGAAGGCCTGCAGAGCAAGCCCGCGCAGGCCGTGCAGGCCGCCTGGGTCAAGCTGCAGGTGCCGCAGTGCGGCTACTGCCAGTCCGGCCAGATCATGTCCGCCACCGCGCTGCTCGAACAGAACCCGAAGCCGACCGACGCGGACATCGACACCGCGATGAACGGCAACCTGTGCCGCTGTGCGACCTACGCCCGCATCCGGGCGGCGATCCACGACGCGGCCGCGACGCTGGGAGCCTGACCATGACGATCGAACTCGACAACACCGGGTCGGTGCGTCCGTCGCGCCGCACGTTCCTGAAGGCCGCGGGCGCCGCGGCCGCCGTCAGCCTGACCATCGGCTTCGACTTCAGCGGCTTCGGCCGCCGCGCGCTCGCCGCGACCGCGCCCGCCGCCGGTTTCGCACCGAACGCGTTCCTGCGCATCACGCCCGACGGCACCGTCACGGTCATCGCGAAGCACGTCGAAATGGGCCAGGGCGCGTATACGGGCATCGCGACGATCGTCGCCGAGGAGCTCGACGCCGACTGGTCGCACGTGCGCGTCGAAAGCGCGCCGGCCGATGCGAAACGCTACGCGAACCTCGCGTTCGGCACGATGCAGGGGACGGGCGGCAGCTCGGCCATGGCGAACTCGTGGCAGCAACTGCGCGAAGCCGGCGGCAAGGCCCGCGCGATGCTGGTATCGGCCGCGGCGGCCCGCTGGAAGGTGCCGGCGAGCGAGCTGACGACGGCCAATGGCGTCGTCACGCATGCGAAGAGCGGCAAGACGGCCGCGTACGGCACGCTCGTCGCCGATGCGGCGAAGCTGCCGGTGCCGGACAAGGTCACGCTGAAGCAGCCGGCCGATTTCAAGCTGATCGGTCACCCCATTCCGCGCGTCGACGCGTCGGCCAAATCGAACGGCACCGCGCATTTCACGCTCGACACGACCGTCCCCGGGATGCGCGTCGCGCTGCTGCAGCGCCCGCCCCGCTTCGGCGCGAAGGTGAAGTCGTTCGACGCGACGGCGGCCAAGGCCGTGCCGGGCGTCGTGTCGGTCGTGCAGGTGCCGGGTGGCGTCGCGGTCGTCGGCACCGGCTTCTGGGCCGCGAAGCAGGGCCGCGACGCGCTGAAGATCGAATGGGACGAAACGAACGCCGAAAAGCGCGGCTCGGACGAGATCATGCGCGAATACCGGCAGCTCGCCGACAAGCCGGGCACGTCGGCGCGCAAGGACGGCGATGCCGACGCGGCGATCACGGGCGCGGCGCGCAAGATCAGCGCGACATACGAATTCCCGTATCTCGCGCACGCGCCGATGGAGCCGCTCGACGCGGTCGTCAAGCTGACGGCGAACAGCTGCGAGATCTGGGCCGGCGACCAGTTCCAGACCGTCGACCAGGCCAACGCGGCCCGGACGGCCGGCCTGAAGCCCGAGCAGGTGCAGATCCACACGCTGTACGCGGGCGGCAGCTTCGGCCGGCGCGCGAACGCATGGTCCGACTACGTGGTCGAGGCCGTGTCGATCGCCAAGGCGCTCGGCGCGGACGGCAAGCCGGTCAAGCTGCAATGGACGCGCGAGGACGACATCCAGGGCGGCTTCTACCGGCCCATGTACTTCCACAAGCTCGACGCGGGGCTGACCGCGGACGGCAAGCTGGTCGGCTGGCGCCACCGGATCGTCGGCCAGTCGATCCTCGCCGGCACGCCGTTCGAGGCGTTCATGGTGAAGAACGGCGTGGACGCCACGTCGGTCGAGGGCGCGGCGAACCTGCCGTACGCGGTGCCGAACGTGTCGGTCGAGCTCACCACCACCCAGGTCGGCCTGCCCGTGCTGTGGTGGCGTGTGGTCGGCAGCTCGCACACGGCGTACGCGGTCGAGGCGTTCATCGACGAAGCCGCGCACACGGCCGGCAAGGATCCGTACGCGTTCCGCCGCGACCTGCTCGCGAAGGAGCCGCGCATGCGCGCGGTGCTGGACCTGGCCGCGCAGAAGGCCGGCTGGGATCCGGCCAAGCCGCTGCCGAAGGGCCGCGGGCGCGGGATCGCGGTTGCCGAGGCGTTCAAGAGCTATGTCGCGCAGGTGGCCGAGGTGTCGGTCGACGCGGACGGCAAGGTGAAGGTCGAGCGCGTGGTGTGCGCGGTCGATTGCGGGATCGCGATCAATCCCGACATCGTCGCCGCGCAGATGGAGGGTGGCATCGGCTTCGGGCTCGGCGCGGCGATGCACAGCGCGATCACGCTGAAGGACGGCCAGGTCGAGCAGCGCAACTTCGACGGCTACCACGTGCTGCGGATGGCCGAGATGCCGAAGGTCGAAGTGCATATCGTGCCGTCGGCCGAAGCCCCGACCGGGGTCGGCGAGCCGGGCGTCGCGCCGATCGGGCCGGCGGTCGCGAACGCGATCTTCGCGGCGACGGGCAAGCGGCATTACGTGCTGCCGTTCGATTCGGCGGATAGCGCGAAGGCTTGAGGATGGGCCGGAACGCCGGCCGCGGGGCGCAGACGTCTCGCGGCCGGTGTTTTCAAGCACCTCGCGGAACACGTAACGCTGGCTGGAACCGAGGCCCGATGGCACGCCCCAACGGCAACGCTCACTCCAGCTCGACTTCAGGCCAGAGCCTCGGAAAAAGAAAACGGAGGCCGCTCAGCGGCAATCCAAAGGACAGTTCACCGCGATGCGATGGCGAAGTCAGCAGTCCACAATCCAGCAGCGAACGGACGATCCGACGCGCCAATACATCGCTCACACCGAGCATCTGGGCAAATTCCGCTCGTGTGACCGCTCGGCGCAGTGCCACGAACTCCATGGCCAGCGCAGCGGCTTCCGGTTTGATGACCGATTTTTCCGAACTGATGGTCCACGGATTGGCCTCCAGATATCGCAGCAGATCCATCAATCGTCCGGTCACCCCCTCGAACTCAGTCATATGCACCATGAAACCAACCTGGTCCTGACAGCACTCGAGAAAGAACCGTGCAAATTTGACCAGCCCTTCCTGGGACAGATTGCCCCGGCCGTCCAGATCGTTGCGCCTCGTTTGGTCGGCCTCGCTCAGCCTGAGGTAATACTGTTCATGTTCTCGCGCCAGCCCCCGGAGTGGCGACCAAAGTCCATGGGTCAGATCCGCAGCGCGTAGTCCGAGATGCGAATGCAGACGCGCGACCCGGCCGTTGCCATCCATGAACGGGTGCACCCAGGTCAAACGATGATGCGAACAGGCGATACCGATCAGTTGATACTCTTTGGCACGAATGCGGGCATAACGTGTCGCCCACGCCTGGAGCAACGGCTCGACCATCTCGGGCTCCGGTGCCAGATGGCGCCCCACCGTCACATCCGCGCGGCGAAACTCGCCCGGAATGATGGCTTTCCCTTCACTGGTCAGTCGTTCATCGACTGGCAAACCGGAGAAGAAGCGATCGTGAATGGCCGAAATTCGCGCCGGCTCAAACAGTGCGGCAACCGGCAGCGTTCGCCATTCCTCCTCGAGCGCCGCTTCCGTCGCGATATGCGCGACCGCGAAGCGTTGTTTCTTGCGCTCGACAATATCGGTCGAATAGTCCCGATGTAGCGCAGCCTCGATCTTGGCGGGCGTTGTGTGCTGCCCTTCGATCTTGTTCGTATAGTACGAATTCATGGCGCGCAACTGCGGCACGAGCGCGGCGGCCAGCGGAGTATCGCGTACGGCAAGCAACCGATGCGATGAGTCGACGAGCTCGCCGGCCTGCTCTAGCAGCGGATCGAGTACGCGATCCTCGGGAAATAGCGGTTCGAAGGTAGCGACTGTGGTCATGCTTCCCTGTCGGGTTCAATGTAGGGTTCCGTGTCGGCAATTATAACCACTTATCTTACTGATTTATATCAACTTTTTGCCTTATCGTGTCGGGTTGAATGTAGGGTTCCATGTAGGGTTCGATTTGCCGACCTCGCACCTGCACCGCGACGTGTTCCTCATGCCATTCCCCGCCTCGTCCCACACGTTACGTCGGACGTAACGCCCGTAACGTCGCCCGCCGATGCTACGTAACAATCCTTCACGGTTGTCCCGCTCCCTTTTCGCTCCGCCCCCGCGCGTCCCGTTAAAAATTCTTTTAAATTCAAGGCTGCAGCGCCGCATGCACGGGCGCCGCCCCCTGTCGATCCCCGACGATCCGCTCCCTGGCCCGGAAGTTGCAGCACAGGACCCGCAAACACTCCTTTATGGACATGCGAGGGCCACCATGGATTGCAAATACCTGTACATCGACACCATAAAAATCAACTTCGTGCGCCGCACGATCGAAATCGACAACAAGATCATTGATGTCACGCCGCGTGAATTCGACGTCGTCGAATTCCTGCTCGACAACATGAACAAGATCGTGCCGCGGCAGGCAATCCAGGAAGCCGTGTGGGGCCGTGAACTCGGCGTGTCGTCGCGCACGCTCGACACCCATATCTCGCGTATCCGTTCGAAGCTGCAGCTCGATCACGACAAGAACCTGCGGATCATCCCGATCTACGCGGTCGGCTA
>NZ_JAAGPH010000159.1:0-238 GCF_017104705.1 Burkholderia sp. Se-20373
GAAAAAAAAAAAAAAAACAAAAAAAAAAAAAAATACACATCAACTAACACAAAAATAAATACAAAAAAGCAGCGAGTATAGGAAACACCAACCCGGCGACATAGAGCTCAACCATACCATCATAACCGGTATACATGTAACCACGATTTATATAAATACACTCACACGTGTGTCAAACCTATGCTGGATGTACTCATCTATAGCAACGAGATATCTGTACATCACATGCGTTAACGTT
>NZ_JAAGPH010000160.1:0-16630 GCF_017104705.1 Burkholderia sp. Se-20373
CACGCGCGGCACGTCGTAGCCGAGCGCCTCGACGGCCGCGCGGTGCGTGAGCGCCGCGCGCACGACGAGCCCGGTGCGCGACGCGCGCAGCAACGCGCCGAGCGCGACCAGCATCGCCGTGGACATCCCCATCATGAACAACCGGTAGCGCGGCAGCGCGAGGCCGAATACGGTCACGGGCGCGCCGTCGAACAGCGCAGGCACGGGCGCCGGCAACGGCGCGAGGCCCCACACGAGTTTCGCGCCCTCGCCGATCAGGTACGCGAGGCCGAAGGTCAGCAGCAGTTCGCTCGTATGGCCGCGCGCCTGCACGCGGCGCAGCAGCATGCGTTCGCAGCCGGCGCCGAGCAGCCCGACCGCGAGCGGCGCGAGCACCAGCGCGGGCCAGAAGCCCGCGCCGGCCGCGATGCTGTAGCCGACGTACGCGCCGAGCATGTAGAAGCTCGCATGCGCGAAGTTGAGCACGCCCTGCACGCTGAAGATCAGCGTGAGGCCGGCCGACAGCATGAACAGCAGCAAGCCGTAGCTGAGGCCGTTGAAGGCCTGGAGCGCGAACGCGTGCATCGCGCCGTCAGGCCGCGAGCGGCTCGAGCGCGGCGCGCAGCGCATCGGGCAGCGGCACCGGCCGGCGCGTGCCGCGATCGACGTACACGTGCACGAAATGCCCCTGCGCGGCGGGCGTGGCTTCGCCCTGCGCGAACAGCCCGACCTCGTAGCGCACGCTCGACGTGCCGAGCTTCACGACCCGCAGCCCGGCGTCGACCGACTGCGGGAACACGAGCGGCGCGAAGTAGTTGCATTGCGTCTCGACCACGAGGCCGATCGTCTGCCCGTGCTCGACGTCGAGTGCGCCGGCACGGATCAGGTATTCGTTCACGACCGTGTCGAAGTAGCTGTAGTAGACGACGTTGTTCACGTGCCCGTAGACGTCGTTGTCCATCCAGCGGGTCGTGATCGGCAGGAAGTGGCGATAGGCGTCGCGTGGACGCGGTTGCGGCTTGTCGGACATGGCGATGGCGGTCAGGACGATGGATGCGAGGTGGACGACGCGCGGCGGCCGCATGACACGGCGCGCCGGCAGGAAGCGGAACGCCGCGCCACGATCGCGCGCGGCACGGCGGAGGCAACGCGGCTGGCGGGCCGGCCCGTCACTGCCCCGGCCGGTCGACGAACTCGAAATCGAGGCCGCGCGCCCGCATCCAGTCGGCGAGCGCGACGCCCGTGCCGGCGCGCCACGGGCGCAGCAGCGGCGGATCGACGAGCTTGTATTCGAGCAGTTCCGGCGACAGCGCGACCGTGCCCGACGCACGCACGTGGTACGCGATGATCAGCTCGTTCTTGCGGATGAATTCGTAGACGCCGACCAGCGACACGTGCTCGGCCTTCAGCGCCGTTTCCTCGAACACCTCGCGCGCGATGCCGTCCTCGGGCGTCTCGCCGTTCTCGAGGAAGCCGGTGATCAGCGCGAACATGCCTTCGGGCCAGGCCGCGTTGCGCGCGAGCAGGATCTTGCCGTCGAGCTCGACGATCGCCGCGACGACGGGCAGCGGGTTGTTCCAGTGCACATAGCCGCAGCTGTCGTCGGGGCACGCCTGGCGAATGCGGCCGCCTTCATGGTCGGGATCGGCGCGCTCGGTGAGCGGGCTCGCGCAGCGCGGGCAAAAGCGGTAATCGGCGGTGGTCATCGATGGGGATCTGGCAGGCGCCGGACGGCCGCCTGCCGGCTGCCCGCGCACCCGCTCGGCGCGGGAAAGGCTTCATTCTAGCGAGTTTGCCCGTGCCGCAGACGATCCGGCCCCGCCGACATCAGGGTTGCAGGCGCCGTCCTGCGGCGGTCGCCGCGAAGCCGGCGGCGCCCAGCAGCAGCGCGGCCACCGCGACCCACAGCGCGGGGGAAAACGACCCGAAGCGCGCGGCGAGCGGCGCCGCGACGAGCGGGCCGAGAATCTGCCCGACCCCGTACGACGCGGTCGCATAGCCCATCAGCCCGGCGGCCCGCTCGCCGTGCAGACGCCGCGCCTCGCGCATCGCGAACAGCGTGATCGCGGTGAACGGCAGGCCGAGCAGCGCGCTGCCGACGACGGCCGCGATCAGGTCGGGCAGCATCTGCAGCGGCCGCACGCCGGTGACGGGCGCGACATCACCCGCCGGCGCCGCGCTGCCGTCGGCCTCGCTCGCACGCTGCGCGAGCCAGCGTTGCCAGCCGTACACCTGCAGCACCGCGAACGCGCCCTGCAGCAGCATGTCCGAATACAGCTTCGCGTCGAAGAAGATCCAGCCGTACAGCGCGACCGACACGAGCCCGACCGGCCAGCACAGCATGCGCCGCTTCGCGGTCAGCCAGATCGCGAGCGCGCTGACGATCACGCCGGCGATTTCGAGTGGGGACATCGTCTGTGCTCTCCAGGTTGGCTGCCGGGGCCGCGCGTCACGCGGCCGGTTCCGGACGGTCAGAAATCATAGGTCAACGACACGCGCGCGGTGCGCGGCGCACCCGGGAACAGGTACGCATCGCCCTGCTGTTCACCCGCGTCGCGCCAGTAGAACTTGTTGAACAGGTTGTCCACCGACACGCGCAACACCGTGCGATGGCCGCCGATCTTCGTCGTATAGCGTGCGCCGAGATTGAACACGAACCACGACGGCACGCGCGCGGTGCCCTCCTCGTTCGCGTTGCGGGCCGCGCTGTACTCGACCCCGCCCAGCACGTTCAGCCCCGCGACGCCCGGCACCGCGTAATCCGCATACACCGTCGCGCGCAGCGCCGGCACGTTGATGATCTGGTGCCCTTCGTACGCAGGCGACCCGGAATCGTACGCACGCGCACGAATCGCCGCGACGCTGGCCGTCAGCCCCAGGCGCTCGGTCACGCGCCCGGCCGCGCCGAGCTCGATTCCCTGGTGCCGCTGCGTGCCGCGCTGCACGAACGTGTAGCGCGTGCCCGATGCGTCCGGGTCGGCGAACTGGAACGGCTTGCTGATCGAGAACACGGCGGCCGTGAGGCTCAGCCGGTCGAGCCAGTCGTATTTTGCACCGACCTCGAACTGGTGCGATTCGACCGGCGGCAGGAACGCATACGCGTTGGTCGCGCGCACCGGCGCCTGGTCGCCGAGCGACAGCGCCTTGCTGTACGACGCGTACAGCGACAGCACGCTCACCGGCTTGTAGACGAGCGCCACCTGCGGCAGGAACACGGAGCGGTCGGTATGCGTCGTGTCGCCGTCGAGGCTGCTCCAGCTGCGCTGGCGCAACAGCACTTCCTTGCCGCCCGCGAGCACCTGCCAGTGTTCGCCGATGCTGATGCGGTCGAGCCCGAACACGCCGTACTGCCACGCATCGAGGCGCGGATACGACGGGCCGGGCGAATTCGGCGACGGCGAGAACGTCGTGTCGGGCCCGTAGACGTTCTCGCTGCCCACGTAGTCGTACACGGCGTCGGCCATGCTCACGACGCGGCGTTGCACGCTCACGCCAAGCGTCAGCTCGTGCCGCAGCGGGCCGGTCGCGAACTTGCCGGTCGTGACCGCACGCAGGTCGTCGTTGCGCCGGTATTCGCCGGGACTGCGGAAGTCGTAGACGTCATAGTCGCCGTTCGCGCCGAAGAAGAACGGCGACGTCGCGCCGGCCGTGCAGCTCGCCGCGTACGAGCAGCCGTATGCGAACGCGCTGTTGTCGTCGATCATCGTGCGGCTGCGGCCGGCGGCGATGTAGGCCTTCCAGTCGTCGTTGAACTGGTAATCGAAGCGCGCGCTCAAGTTCAGCGCATCGGTCGTCAGCGGTTTCGCCCACGGCTGCGTGCCGAGCGCCTTCGACGTCGTCTTGATCGACGGCACGACGGTGCCGCCAAGCAACTGATAGCCGGGTGCGGAACGCTGGATCCACTGCTGGAATTCCGCGTTGAGCTGCAGGCTCGCGCGCGGGCTGATGTCCCAGTCGGCGGCGATCGAGCCGAACGTGCGCCGTCCGTTCGTGCCGTCGATGTACGAGTGCATGTTCTCCTTCGCGGCATTGATCCGGAAGCCGAACTGATTGTCGGGGCCGAAGCGGCGGCCGAGATCGACGGCCGCCGACGTCGAGCCGCGGCTGTCGACGCCGCCCGTCACGCTCGCGACGTTCGCCGAGCGCTTCGTCACGAAGTTGATCACGCCGCCCGGAGCGACGACGCCGCTGTCGATGCCGGCGAGCCCCTTCAGGATCTCGACGCGCTCCTTGTTCTCGAGCGGCACGTTCTGTTCGCCGGACACCGTCAGCCCGTCGATCCGGATCGCGCTCGCGAGATCGACCGGGAAGCCGCGGATCGCAAAGCCTTCGAAGTAGCCGACCGGCGCATAGTCGTTGACGACCGACGCATCGTTGCGCACGACGTCGCTCAACCGCTTCGCCTGCTGGTCGTCGAGTTGCGCGCGCGTGACGACACTCACCGACGCCGGCGTGTCGCGCAGCGGCGTGTCGTCGAGCCCCGCGACCGACGCGTTGCGTACGCGCAGCGCATTGCCGCGCTCGCCGTTCACCGTGATCGTCGGCAGCGTCGCGCTGCCGGCTGCCTCCGTGTCCGGCGCCGGCGCGTCGCCCTGCGCCGCGGCGGCCTGGGCCGCGAAAAGCGTGATGCCGAGACCGACGCCGAGCCCGACTTTCGCGCGCCGCCGCCGTGCGCGCGACGCTGTTGTTCTATTCACCGTCATTGTTCTGGATGGAAAACTCGCCACTCGACCCTGTCGAAACCCGTTACGAAGCTGCGAAGCGTGCCCGCGCGCGACATTCATCGGACGAACCGGACGAAGCGGCACGCAAGCGGGCCGCTCGGTCGGGAAGACGCAGGATGGGACGTCGGATTCAGGTGATGCGCCGGGAACCGACGCGGCCGTCGACGGGTTCGTCGGGGGCGTGTCGGGCGGCCGGCGGCATCGCGCGGTCTTGTCATGCGGGGGACGCTTCGAACGCCTCGGTGCGGGCGCGACGCACTTGCACGCACCGTTCGCTGGAACGGCGGCGTGCCCGTCGCGCGCGACATCGCGGCGCGGCGCGCATTTTACCCCGGGCGGGGCTGACCGACCTGGAATCGGGCGAAACGGGAAACGGGGAAGGCGGGAATGAGGACTGCGCGATTGGCGCGGCACGACGTGGGTGCCGACCTGCGCGTGACTGGCGTCGTGCGCGGCCGCCTAGCTAACCGGCGCCGTTGCGCGCCGGTCATACGACCGAAAACCGGAGCGGGAACGTTCGCCCGCTCGCGATTCACCGGCCGTCTGCTCAGAACCCCTGCATCGTCACGGTCGGATCGACGACCAGGTGCACGACGCCGTAGATGACCGCGCCGACGAGCACCGCAAGGATGATCGCCACGAACGGCAGCATCGTGAAGTTGGCATTCGCGAGATCGGTTGCGTGCGCCTTGCTGTTGCGTACGCCGAAGAAACTCCACAGAACCAGTTTGATCATGCCGAGCAGTTTCATGATTGCGCTCCTTTCATCTATCGGTTGACGCTATCGTCGATCCAACCGGCATCCGAAAAAAGAAGCAGTTGCGCGCGCTTTTCGCGCAGCAGCCCATCTGCGGCGGCATGTCGCATGGGTGCGTCAGCGGTCGAGCACGAGCGGTTCCGACCCTTGCGCGGGACGCGCGACGCACAGCAGCGCGCAACCGGATTCGACCGTGGCATCGGGCGCCTGCTCGTAGTCGACCGCGCCGGACAGCACGCGCGTCGCGCACGTGCCGCACGACCCGGAACGGCATTCGGACGGCACGTCCACGCGCTGCCCTTCCGCGAACTCGAGCAAGGTGCCGTCGGCGGGCGTCCACGCGGCTTCGCGGCCCGTCCGCCGGAAGACGACCGGCACGCTCGCCGCCGTCGGCGAGGCAGTCGCGCGGGTCACGCTGCGCGCCACGCTCGACGGCCCGAATGCCTCGAAACGGATGCGTTCGTCCAGCACGTTCAGCGCACGCAATCCGTCGTACAAGTCGCGCATGAATGCCGAGGGCCCGCAGAGGTAGAAATCGTAATCGTCGAACGACAGGATCCGCTTCAGCTGCGCGATATCGATGCGGCCCGCATGCGCTGCCGAGCCTTCGTGAGGATGACTGTCGAACCAGTGGAGCGACAAGCGCGCGTCGGTGGCGGCGACGCGTGCCAGTTCCGCGACGAACGGTCGATCAGCTGCTTCACGCGCACCGTGTACGAACACCACGCGGTGCGGCCGTTGAGCGTCGGCCAGTGCACGGTGCAGCATCGCGATCATCGGCGTGATGCCGATACCGGCCGACACGAGCACGGCCGGGCGCGGGCTCGCGAGATCGAACGAGAAGCGGCCGCGCGGCATCTGCGCGTCGAGCGTCATGCCCGCGTGCGCGTGATCGTGCAGCCACGCCGAGACGCGCCCTTCGCGCTTCACGGTGATCCGGTAATGCGCGCCGCCCGGTGCATCGGAAAGCGTGTAGCTGCGAATCGCTGGCGAATCGCCGGCCGGTAGCGCGATGCGCAACGTCAGGTGCTGCCCGGCTTCGTAGGCGGGCAACGGGCCGCCGTCCACCGGTTCGAAATGGAACGAGCGGATCGCGCGCGCTTCGTCGACGATTTTTGCGATGCGCAGTGCGCGCCATGCGGGTGCCGATGCGGATGCGGATGCGGATGCGGATGCGGATGCGGATGCGGATGCGGATGCGGACGATATCGCCACGCCTGCCCCTACGGCTGCGTTTCCGCCCACACCCGCCGCCATCGCCGCGAACTGCGGCGCACGCTCGACCGCCGACCACCGGAACGGCAGCACCGCGCGCATGCGCCGCACTTCCCGCACGTGGAACCGCACGACCCGCTGCGCGCCGTCGAACGACGCGACGAGCGGCCCGTCCCACACGATCTCGGCGCGCGCGGCCACATACAGCAGGTCGCCGTGGTCGAAATCGACGAACAGCAGCCCCGCGCGCGGATCGTGCTGCAAATTCCCGAGCGTATTGAAGAAGCGGTTGCCGCTGAAATCCGGCGTCGTCAGCGTGCGCGCATCGTCGACGCGCACGAAACCCGGCATCCCGCCGCGATGCGACACGTCCGCGCCGCGCGCGGCGCCCGCGTCCGCCGACGTGTTCGCGCTCGCGACGAAGAACGTATCGGCCTGCGCGAGCAGCGCGCGATCGGCGTCGTTCAACGCGTCCGACACGTCGGGCCGCGCGGACGCATCGGCTTCCCGTGCGACGAACGTCGGCTTGCGCCCCTGGATGTACTTCGCACAGTTGCCGAAGCTCTGCTCGACCGCGATCGTCAGCGCATCGCCGTCGACCGCGCGCACGACGCCGTTGACGCGATTGCGCCGCCGCGTATCGAATTCGATCCCGAGCCCGCCGAGCGGCGCACCCGGCTGCCACGCGCCGGCCAGCGGATCGCCCGGCAGCGCGCGCGCCGCGATGCGCAGCGTGCGCGCATCGGGCGACGTCACGAACCCCTGCGCGCCGGCCCGCAGCGTCGCCCAAGGCTGGCCGTGCGCGTCGACGCCGCCGAGCACGAAGAACGGCAGTTGCGCGAAAAACGTCCGGTGCTGGTCCGGCATGAAGCGCCGGATCCCGCGCCGACCGGCCGAACCCGCAGCCTCCGTCACGCCCGCGCGCTGTTGCACGGCGAGCTCGCCCGCGTGAAACGGCGCGGTGTCGAGTTCCCAGCCCGGTACGACGGTGGTCGGGGTGTTCATTGCGTTCTCCCTGAGCAGGCCCGGCTTCGATGAGCGTTACGCGGCAAGCAGGCCCGCGCGCGTCGTCGGCATCGCGACGAAGCCCGGCAGCACCTCGATGCGCGCGAGCCAAGCACGCACGTGCGGATACGGTTCGAGCGACACGCCGCCCTCCGGCGCATGCGCGATGTACGAATACGCGGCGATGTCGGCGATCGTCGGTTGAGCGCCGGCGGCAAACGGCTTACCGACCAGCTCGCCGTCGATCACGTCGAGCACCTTCGCGGCCGTGCGCTTGGCGGCCTCCTGGTCGAGCTGCGCGCCGAACACGGTCACGAGCCGCGCGGCAGCCGGCCCCGATGCGATCGGCCCCGCCGCATACGACAGCCAGCGCTGCACGACCGCCGCGCCAACCGGGTCGTCGGGCAGCCAGTGCGCGTCGCCGTAGCGCTTCGCGAGGTAGACGAGGATCGCGTTCGAATCGGCGATCACCGTGCCGCCGTCGTCGATCACGGGCACCTGCCCGAGCGGATTGAGCGCCAGGAACGCCGGTTCGCGCTGCGCGCCGGCCGCCAGATCGACGTCGACGGTCTCGGACGGCAGGCCGAGCAGCGACAGGAACAACCGGACGCGATGGGCGTGCCCGGACAGCAGGAACGAATAGACGCGGATCGGCGAGGCAGGCTTGCGGGCGGCAGACATGGATACACTCCGGAATCTCGCGCCGCCGGGGATCGGCGACGCACAACCGCAGCGTAGCGCTCGCCGTTCGTCACCAGAAGACGGATAATCGCGGAAACATTATCCTTTCCCATAGGACAATCGACGATGGCCGACCTGCGCGACGTGAACCTGAACCGGCTGGCGATCTTCGTCGCGGTGGTCGACGCCGGCTCGCTGACAGCCGCGGCCGAGCGGCTCGGCCTGGCGAAGACGGTCGTCAGCACGCACATGCAACGCCTCGAATCCGAGGTCGGCGCGAACCTGCTGGTGCGCACCACCCGGCGGCTGAGCGTGACCGACGCGGGGCGGGCGTTTTACGACGCGTGCCGCGACATCGTGCGCGCCGCCGAAAGCGCGCTCGACGCGGTGTCGTCCGACGCGGGGCCGCTGCGGGGCACGCTGCGCGTGAGCGTGCCGATCGACTACGGCGCGCTGGTCGTCGCGCCTGCCGTCGTCGCGTTGCGCGACCGGCATCCGGGGCTCGACGTCGAACTCGTCGCGAACGACCGCGTGGTCGATCTCGTCGCGGACAACCTCGACGTCGCGATCCGCATCGGCCGCCTCGCCGATTCGAACTATCGGGCGGTGCAGCTCGGCACGTACGAGAAATGGCTGGTCGCGAGCCCCGCGTTCGTCGCGCGCCACGGGCGGCCGCACGATCCGGATGCGCTCGCCGCGCTGCCGTTCGTGATGCTGTCGACGCTGCCGCGCCCGCAAACGGTCGAACTCGAAGACGTGAACGGCGGCACCGCTTCCGTGCGCTGTGTCGCGCAGGTCGTGTCGAACACCGCCACCGCGTGCCGCGCGATCGTGCTCGCGGGCGGCGGCTTCGGGCTGCTGACGGATTTCTCGACCGCCGACGACGTCGCGGCCGGCCGGCTCGTGCGGCTGCTGCCCGCGTGGCGCTCGGCGCCGGCCGGGATTCACGCGGTGTATCCGTCGACGCGGCTGCCTTCGCCGAAAGTGCGGGCGTTCGTCGACGCGATGAAGGCGAGGATCGGGGAGACGGCGGGGGTCATCGCCGCGAAGCGACCCCGCACGCGTTAGCGTGTCAGTCGAACCGGAAGACGTTACGTTCGGGACTCATTCGTCGCAGCACTCGATATCCGCAAACACGGACTCGACAGGACGAAAATGCCCCTGTTCGATTTCGCGCTCACCTAGAGCCAACAGCGTCAGCAACACCAGCGTTGCTTGAGACGCTCCCGACGATTCGATATCCACGACATACCTCTCATTGTTTGCAACCGGCCAAGATCTGGTTGGCCGCCCATATCAACGCGTGATTGATGGCGAACCGTCAAATCATGCGTTACCGCTACCCCACCTCCCGCAACGTCCCCAACAGCACCTTCCTGCAACTCGCGACCATCTGCGCCTCCGGATCGCGATAGTCGGTGAGCAGCCACGCCGCGCCGACGTTCGTCATCGCGCCGACGAGCGCGAGCCCGATCAGCCGCTGCTCGGTGCGCTCCGCCGGCGTTGCCGCTTCGCGCGGCGCGCCGATCGCCATGATCAGCTTGCCGAAGTCGATCAGCATGCGCTGGTAGGTCATGTCGGTGTCCGCGCTCACGCCCATCACCTCGAGCAGCAACACGCGCGCCGCGCACGGGTCGCGCAGGAACGCGAAGAACGCGGCGAGCCCCGCATCGACGCTCTCGCGCAGATCGCCGCCGCGCTCGGCCACCGCCCGCCCGACCGCTTCGTGCAGTTGCTGCGCGTGATGCAGGTAGGTGCAGCGCAGCAAATCGTCGGTGCTGTCGAACGCCGCATAAAAATAGCGATCGTTCAGCTTCGCTTCCTGGCAGATCGACCGCACGGTCGCCTTGCGGAACCCGACCGTGCCGAACACGCGCGTCGCCGCGCGAATCAGCGCGTCGCGCCGCTCCGCGGCCCGCACCTCGGGCGCCACGCCGCCATACGACCGGCCCCTTTTTTCCGTTTCGAGTGCTTTCTCCATTCCGCTATTTGACATCAGGACACCCGAAAACTAAAGTGGTGACGAACAACACCACAATAGATGCGCCGCCGGTACAGCGCAAGCGGAACGGGAGGAACGACGGATGAAGGGATTTTCCGGCAAGGTCGCCGCGATCACGGGCGCCGGTTCGGGCATGGGCCGCAGCCTCGCGGTCGAGCTCGCGCGGCGCGGCTGCGCGGTCGCGCTGAGCGACGTCAACGACGTCGGGCTCGCCGGCACGGCGGCCGCCTGCGCGCAGCACGGCGTGCGCGTGAGCACGCGGCGGCTCGACGTCGCCGACCGCGATGCGGTGTTCGCGTGGGCCGACTTCGTGCGCGCCGAGCACGGCAAGGTCAACCTGGTTTTCAACAACGCGGGCGTGTCGCTGGCCGCCAGCGCCGAGACCGCGTGCATCGCCGATCTCGAATGGATCGTCGGCATCAACTTCTGGGGCGTCGTGCACGGCACGCAGGCGTTCCTGCCGCATCTGCGCGCGTCGGGCGACGGGCACATCGTCAACACGTCGAGCCTGTTCGGCCTCGTCGCGATGCCCACCCAAAGCGCGTACAACGCAACCAAGTTCGCGGTGCGCGGCTTCACCGAGGCGCTGCGGATGGAGCTCGAACTCGACGGCGCGCCGGTGAGCGCGACCTGCGTGCATCCGGGCGGCGTCGCGACGAACATCGTCGACGCGGGGCGCGTCGATACCAGCATTCATGCGCTCACGGGCCAGGACGAGGCGACCCATCGCCGCCAGGCCAACCGCCTGATCAACGCGACGACGGCCGACGACGCCGCGCGGCAGATCCTCGCGGGGGTCGAGCGCAATGCGCGCCGCGTGCTCGTCGGCGCCGACGCGCGCCGGCTCGACCGGATCGCGCGCCTGCTCGGCGCCGGCTACCAGTGGCTGATGCTGCGCCACGTGCGCCGCGCCCGCGCCCGCAACCTTGAACGCGCGCACGCCCCGGCCGCGCTCCCGACCACGCCGACCAAGGACCCCGCATGACCTCGACGACGACCGAGCGGCGCGACGCGCCGCCCGCCCCCGATGCCCGCCAGGACGGCAACGACCTCGACGTGCTGATCGTCGGCGCCGGCCTGTCCGGCATCGGCGCCGCGTATCACCTGAAACAGCGCTGCCCGTATGCGAGCGTGGCGATCGTCGAGGCGCGCGACGCGATCGGCGGCACCTGGGACCTGTTCCGCTATCCGGGCGTCCGTTCGGATTCCGACATGTTCACGCTCGGCTACAGCTTCCGGCCGTGGCACAGCGACAAGGCGATCTCGGACGGCCAGACGATCCTCGACTACATCCGCGATACCGCGCGCGCATACGGCATCGACAAGACGATCCGCTACGGCCAGAAGGTGGTGGCAGCCGACTGGGATTCGAACCGCGCGCGCTGGACGGTGCGCATCGAGCGCACGCGGGACGGTGCGACCGACACGCTCGTGTACACCTGCCGCTTCCTGTTCATGTGCAGCGGCTACTACGACTACGACGCCGGCTACCTGCCCGACTGGGCCGGGATGGACACGTTCGAAGGCAAGCTCGTGCATCCGCAGCACTGGCCGAAGGACCTGTCGTACGCGAACCGGCGCGTGGTCGTGATCGGCAGCGGCGCGACGGCCGTCACGCTCGTGCCGTCGATGGCGGCCGATGCGCAGCACGTGACGATGCTGCAGCGCTCGCCGACCTACATCGTGTCGCTGCCCGCGCGCGACAAGATCGCGAACGCGCTGCGCCGCGTGCTGCCGTCGCGGCTCGCGCACCGGCTCGTGCGCGTGAAGAACGTGCTGCTGACGATGTACCTGTACAACGTGTCGCGCCGCAAGCCCGACCGGACGAAGCAGTTCATCATCCGCGCGGCCAGCAAGCAGGTCGGCCCCGGCTTCGACGTCGCGAAGCACCTGACGCCGCGCTACATGCCGTGGGACCAGCGCGTGTGCCTGGTGCCGAACGGCGACCTGTTCAAGGCGATCCGCTCGGGCCGCGCGTCGATCGTCACCGACGAGATCGAGCGCTTCACGCCGATCGGCCTCAAGCTCAAGAGCGGCCAGCAGCTCGACGCGGACGTGATCGTCACCGCGACCGGGCTGAAGGTGAAGATGCTCGGCGGCGCGCGCGTTACCGTCGACGGCCGTGCGGTCAACCTGCCGGACACCGTGTCGTACAAGGGCATGATGTACAGCGACGTGCCGAACCTCGCGTCGTCGTTCGGCTACACGAATGCGTCGTGGACGCTGAAGGCCGAGCTGATCGCGCGCTACGTGTGCCGGCTGCTCAACCATATGCGCGCGAACGGCTACGACACGTGCGTGCCGCGGCTCGGCACCGGCGACCTCGGCAACGTGCCGGCCGTCAACCTGAGCTCGGGCTACATCCAGCGCGCGGCCGGCATCCTGCCGAAGCAGGGGCACAGCAAGCCGTGGAAATTCCATCAGAACTACGTGCTCGATCTCGCATCGCTGAAGTTCAGCGGACTCGCCGATTCGGCGATGCAGTTCGAACGCCGCGCGAAAGCCGGCCCGGCCGCCACGGCGCCGGTTGCCGAACCCGCACTCGAAACCCGCTGAGGCCGACATGACCCCTACGCTCCATCTGATCCAGAACGTGCTGCTCGGCGTCGTCGCGGTGCTCGCCGCGCTCGCGCTGTTTACCGGTTACGTGGCCCGCCGCGTGACGCGCGCATTTCCGCCCGAAGGCCGCTTCGTCGACATCGGCGGCGACCGCATCCACTACGTCGAATACGGCAACGGCCCGCCGATCGTGTTCGTCCACGGGCTCGCGGGGCAACTGCGCAATTTCGCGTACCTGCCGCTCACGCGGCTCGCGCAGCAGCATCGCGTGATCCTGATCGACCGGCCGGGCGCCGGCCGCTCGCTCCGCGGCGCAGGCTCGCAGGCGAACGTGTTCGCGCAGGCTCGCACGGTTGCCGCGTTCATCGACGCGCTGAAGCTCGACAAGCCGGTGCTGGTCGGCCACTCGCTCGGCGGCGCGATCGCGCTCGCGGTCGGCCTCAATCATGCGGATCGCGTGAGCCGCCTCGCGCTGATCGCGCCGCTGTCGCACGAGCAGAGCGAGCCGCCGGCGCCGTTCAAGCCGCTGATGCTGCCGTCGCCGCTGGTGCGCCGCTTCGTGTCGTGGACCTTCGCGATTCCGCTGACGATCCTGACCGGCCGCAAGGCGGTGCGCCAGGTGTTCGCGCCGGAAGACGTGCCGCGCGACTTCCCGGTCAAGGGCGGCGGGCTGCTCGGGATGCGCCCGCACGTGTTTTACGCGACGGCGACCGACCTGCTGTCGGCGCCGGTCGATCTGCCCGCGATGGAACGCCGCTACCCGGACCTCGCACTGCCGGTCGACGTGCTGTACGGACGTGCCGATCCGATCCTGAACTGGCGCGAGCACGGCGAAGCGCTCGCGAAGAAATCGGCGCGCGTGCGGCTGAAGGTCGTCGAGGGCGGGCACATGCTGCCGGTCACGATTCCGGACGCCACCGCCGACTGGCTGCTCGAAGTCGCCGCCGCGCCGGCCGAGGTGGCCGCGCCGTCGGCACGCATCGCGTAAGCCGAGACCGCGTAACAGGGCCCGATTCCGTGCCGTGCCGCCGGCGCCGGCGCGGAATCAGGTTTCGTCATCGGGCACCGGCAGCCCGAGATCCGATATCACCTCCCGCGCGCTGCAGAATGCCTCGACCGCGGCGGGCGCGCCCGCGTACAGCGCGCTGTGCAGCAATACCTCGCGAATCTCGACGAGGCTCGCGCCGTTGTTGAGCGCGCCGCGAATGTGACCCTTCAGTTCCGTGCCGCGGCCAAGTGCCGCCAGCATCGCGCATGTGCACAGGCTGCGCGTCTTCAGGTCGATCCCGCCCCGCTGCCACGTGCTGCCCCACGCGTGCTCGTTCAGCCAGTTCTGCAGCGGCCGCGAAAAGCCGTCGAGGTCGCGCATCGCGCGCTCGACGAACGCCTCGCCCATCACGTCGATGCGTCGCGCCTTGCCGTATTCCCTGTCCTGTTCGCTCATGTCCGTGTCCTGTGTGGAGTCGTGGGGGGTGCGGTATCGCCGGCAGCCGGGGATGTCGCGCCATGTTCATCGGGCCCGCGCGTTTCGTCAAAGACGCGGCCCTCGGTTCGCGGCGCCCGCGTCACGCGATGTCGAACGCTACGTAACATCGCGCCGCGCGTTACGGCGGCGTGCGGGAACATCGCAACCGCCGCGCCGGCGCACCCTGCGTGCCCGCCGCGCGAAAGCCCCGTTACTCCGTTTAAATCGCGCCGATATTCCCGATTTCTGCAATAAAGCGCGACACCGTTTCGGGAATACTGCCGTGGCGCGGAATTTGCAGAGGAGGCTTGGACACACTTCCAATGTCGAGGCCAACATGCACAAACTCTTCAAGAAGACGACGGTAACGATGGCCGTCTCGTCGCTGCTCGCACTCTATGGTTGCGGCTCGGTCGATGGACCGACCACGCCGCCGACGATCAAGCCGAGCACGTCTGGGTCGGGCGGCAGCTCGGGGACGTCGGGTGGTGGGACGTCGGGCACTTCGGGTGGCGGGACATCGGGTAGTTCGGGTACGTCGGGTACTTCCGGCACGTCGGGTACTTCCGGTACGTCGGGTACTTCCGGTACGTCGGGTACTTCCGGCACGTCGGGCACTTCCGGTACGTCGGGCACCTCCGGCACGTCGGGTACTTCCGGCACGTCGGGCACTTCCGGTACGTCGGGCACCTCCGGCACGTCGGGTACTTCCGGCACGTCGGGCACTTCCGGTACGTCGGGCACCTCCGGCACGTCGGGCACTTCCGGTACGTCGGGCACCTCCGGCACGTCGGGCACTTCCGGTACGTCGGGCACCTCCGGCACGTCGGGCACCTCGGGTACGTCGGGCACTTCCGGCACCTCGGGTACCTCCGGTACGTCGGGTACTTCCGGTACGTCGGGCACCTCCGGTACGTCGGGCACCTCCGGTACGTCGGGTACTTCCGGCACGTCGGGTACCTCCGGTACGTCGGGTACTTCCGGTACGTCGGGCACCTCCGGTACGTCGGGCACCTCCGGTACGTCGGGTACTTCCGGCACGTCGGGTACTTCCGGCACGTCGGGCACTTCCGGTACGTCGGGCACCTCCGGCACGTCGGGCACCTCCGGCACGTCGGGCACCTCCGGCACGTCGGGCACCTCGGGTACGTCGGGTACGTCGGGTACCTCCGGTACGTCCGGCACTTCCGGCACTTCCGGCACTTCCGGCACTTCCGGCACTTCCGGCACCTCCGGCACCTCCGGCACGTCGGGCACTTCCGGTACGTCGGGCACTTCCGGTACGTCGGGCACCTCCGGCACCTCGGGCACCTCCGGCACCTCGGGCACTTCCGGCACCTCGGGCACCTCGGGCACCTCGGGCACCTCGGGCACTTCCGGCACCTCGGGCACCTCGGGCACCTCCGGCACCTCGGGCACCTCCGGCACCTCGGGCACCTCCGGTACGTCGGGTACCTCCGGCACCGGCGTCACCCCCCTCGGCAATGTTCTCCAGAAATCCGGCAACCTCGTGACGGCACTCGGCACGACGGTCGCAACCGGCGGCGCGCAGATCGGCGGCGTGCAGATCCCCGGCACGAACCCGACGACGGCCACCAGCGTCGGCAACGCGGTCACGAGCCTCGGCAACGGCGTGCAGGCGCTCGGCAACGGCGTCGCGGCCGGCCTCGGCTCGATCGGCGTGTCGGCCAACCCGCTCGGACCGACGCTGACGTCGACCACCGGCCTGCTGACCGGCGCCGGCGGCGCGGTCAACAACCTCGGCAACGCGGTGAAGAGCCTCGGCTCCGGCCCGCTGTCGCCGCTGTCGCCGGTCACGACGCTCGTCGGCGATCTCGTCAACACCGTCGGCGGCGCCGTCAACTCGACCGCGTCGGGCCTCAACACGGCGCTGAACAGCTCGCCGGTCCAGCAGTTGGAGACGCAGGTCGGCAAGGTGATCAACCCGATCACGAACACGCTGACCGGCGGGGTCACAACGCCGGGCGCCACGCAAACGCTCGGCGGCGTCACGCTGCTCGGCACGCCGCTCAACGGCCTGCTGAGCGCACTCGGCAACGGCCTCGCCAGCGCCGGCACGAAGGTCGGCGGCGCAACCGACAACCCGGTGGGCGGCGCGCTCGGCGGCGTCGTGGCGCAGCTCGGCAACACGGTGACGTCCACCGGCGGCCTCGTCCACGACAACAACGCGGGCAGCTCCAGCAGCGGCACGGGCGGCAGCAACCCGCTCGCCCCGATCACGG
>NZ_JAAGPH010000161.1:0-16708 GCF_017104705.1 Burkholderia sp. Se-20373
CGGCGCCGGTTGCGCGGCACCCGCCATCTGGCCGGCCATCGCCTGCCCGATCGCCGCCCCGGCAGCGAGCCCCGCGCCGATCCCGGCGATGCCGCCCGGGTTCTGCGCGGCGAGCGGAATCGCCTGCGCGGTCTGGTATTGCGTGGCGCGCGCGAGATCGCCGGCCATCCCCGCACCGATCCGCAGGTCGAGCGCCTTCTGCAGTTCGGCCGGCAGCGACACGCTTTCAACCGCGAACGCGTCGAGCGCGAGGCCGTAGCGCGTGAACACCGGCACCAGCGCCTCGGCGACGCGCTGCGACAGCAGCGACTGGTTCGCGGCCATGTCGACGAACGGCACGTCAGCCGAGCCGAACGTCGTGCTCATCGCGGTGACGACCAGGTTGCGCAGTTGCTGTTCGAGATCGTCGACCGTGTACTGCGCGCGCGTGCCGCTGACTTCGCGATGGAACGCGCCCGCATCGACGATCCGGTACGAGTAGATGCCGAACGCGCGCACCTGCACGAAGCCGAATTCGCGATCGCGGATCGTCACCGGCTGTGCGGTGCCCCAGCGCCGGCCGAGCTGCAGCCGCGTGCTGAAGAAATAGACGTCCGACTTGAAAGGCGACTGAAAGAATTTGTCCCAGTTCTTCAGGTACGTGAGCACCGGGAGCGTGTTCGTTTCGAGCGTGTACAGCCCCGGCTGGAACACGTCGGCGACCTTGCCTTCGTTCACGAAGATCGCGACCTGCGTCTCGCGCACGGTCAGCTTGCCGCCGTACTGGATTTCCTGGTCTTCCATCGGATAGCGCCAGGCCAGCACGCCGTCCGTGTCTTCCGTCCATTGCAGGACGTCGATGAACTGCTTGCGGATGAATGAACCCAGACTCATGTCGGTCTCCTCGAAACGCGTGGCGCGTCAGGTCAGGCAGGCGGCATTGATGATGCCGACGACGAGCGATGCGGTGCCCATCAGGCCGCCCATCGCGACGTTGCGATCCTCGATCGCATGATTCATGCCGGGCATCAGGCGCGTGAGCGCCGCATAGGTGATCAGTTGCACGGCCATCGCGCCGACCGCCCAGATCACGACTTCGCCGAGCGTGGAGTTGTGCGCGATGCTGGAGGCGAGCGTCAGGCAGAAGCCGATCAGCGCGCCGCCGAACGACAGCGTCGCGGCGGCGTTGCCGTCGCGGATCAGCGCTAGTTCGTCGAACGGGGTGACCTTCAGGTACACTGCCGCGAACACAAGAAGCAGCACGAACGCCGACAGTAAATGAACCGCATAGAGATAGGCACTATTCATTCTTTCCCTCGGATTTCGTGCTCGGTTCGCCGCCCCGTCGCCGGCCGGCCCGCGCAGGGCCAGCAGATGGATGGCCGCCCCACAAAATTCCGCGCCAGTATATCCACATTGCCGACCGCCGCACAACGGACGCCCCATGCTGCATAGGCGCGCGCTCGTCCTGTCGATTCTCGTGCTCGCGTCGTGCGGGCTCGGCTACGAACTGATCAGCAGCGCGCTGTCCAGCTACCTGCTCGGCGATTCGATCCTGCAGTTCTCGTCGGTGATCGGCTGCTACCTGTTTGCGATGGGGATCGGCTCGTGGCTCGCGAAGTTCGTCGAGGACGACGACGTGCTCGACCGCTTCGTCGACATCGAGCTGCTCGTCGGCCTGCTCGGCGGCGTGTCGGCCGCGCTGCTGTTCGCGGTGTTCGCGTGGCTCGCCGCGCCGTTCCGCGCGGCGCTGTATGCGCTCGTGCTGGCGCTCGGCCTGCTGATCGGGATGGAGATCCCGCTCGTGATGCGCGCGTTCCAGCAGCGGCGCCAGGCGTTCCGCCATACCGTCAGCGAAGTGCTCACCTTCGACTATCTCGGCTCGCTCGCCGTCTCGCTGATCTTCCCGCTGGTACTCGCGCCGCGTCTCGGCCTGCTGCGCACCAGCTTCCTGTTCGGGCTCCTGAATGCATTCGTCGCGCTGTGGACGACGCACCTGTTCCGTGACGAGATCCGCAACGTACGCGGCAAGCTGATGCGCGCGTCGCTCGTGATCGGGCTGCTCGTCGCCGGCTTCGCGCTGTCGGACCGCATCACGCACTGGGCCGAACACGGCGTGTACGGCGACGAGACGATCTATTCGGAGACGACGCCGTACCAGCGCATCGTGCTCACGCAGTGGCACGACGACATGCGGCTGTACCTGAACGGCAACCTGCAGTTCTCGTCGCGCGACGAGCATCGCTATCACGAGGCGCTGATCCACCCGACGATCGAAGCGCTGCCGTGGGCGAAGCGCGTGCTCGTGCTCGGCGGCGGCGACGGCCTCGCGGTGCGCGAGCTGCTGAAGCACCGCAACCTCGAACAGATCACGCTCGTCGATCTCGATCCCGCGATGACGAAGCTGTTCTCCACGTCCGCCCCGCTCGTCAAGCTGAACCAGGGTTCGCTGAAGGACCCGCGCGTGCACGTGATCAACGACGACGCGGTGCGCTGGCTCGAATCGAATGCCGACGTGTACGACGCGATCGTCGTCGACTTCCCCGACCCGACCAACTTCGGGCTCGGCCGGCTGTATTCGGTGCCCGTGTTCCGGCTGCTCGCGCGCCACCTGTCGGAGAACGGCTACGCGGTGATCCAGTCGACCTCGCCGTATTTCGCGCCGCACGCGTACTGGACCATCATCGCGACGCTGCACGAAGCCGGGCTCAACACGTGGCCGTACCACTGCTACGTGCCGTCGTTCGGCGACTGGGGTTTCGTGATCGCCGGCAAGCGCCGCGACTTCACGGTGCCGACGCACTACACGGTGCCCACGCGCTGGCTCGACCCGCAGACGGCCGCCGAGATGTTCCACTTCCCGGCCGACATGCCGGCGCTGCCGATGTCGCCGAACGAACTCAACGACCAGCCGCTCGTGCGCCGCTTCGACGACGACTGGAAACACGTGCTGCGCTGATGAACCGCCGCACGTTCCTCGTCGCGTCGGCGGCCGCGTCGCTCGCCGCCTGCGGGCGCACCGGCTGGATCGAGACGACGCCGCAGGTCGGCTACCCCGGCATGCGCGAAGGCCATGCGCTGCGCGACCATGCACCGCTGCCGCCGCCATCCGGCACGATCGAGACCGACGTCGCGATCCTCGGCGCGGGCGCGTCCGGGCTGTCGTGTGCATGGCAGCTCGCACGTGCGGGGCACAAGCGCTTCACGGTGCTCGCGGGCCCCGAATTCGGCGGCAACGCGGCCGGCGGCCGCTTCGGCGATCTCGGCTATCCGAAAGGCGCGCACTACCTGCCGCTGCCGTCGCTCGAATCCGCGCATCTGCGCGACATGCTCGCCGATCTCGGCGTGATCGAAGCGGCGCCGTTTTCCGCGCGCCCGGTGTACGACGAGCGCGCGCTCGTCCATGCGCCCGACGAACGGCTCTTCATCGCCGGGCAGTGGCAGGACGGCATCGTGCCGACGGCCGGCCTCGGCGCCGACGAACTCGCGCAGCAGGCACGCTTCTTCGCGTACACGGACGGGCTGCGCACCGCACGCGGCGCCGATGGCCGCAAGGTGTTCTGCATCCCGATCGCGGAATCGTCGCGCGACCCGCGCTGGCGTGCGCTGGATCGGCGCTCGTTTCGCCAGTGGCTGCTCGACGAGGGCTACACCGCGAAGGCGCTGCACTGGTACCTGAATTACTGCTGCCGCGACGACTATGGCGCAGGCTACGAGCATGTTTCGGCATGGGCCGGCCTGCACTACTTCTCGTCGCGCGGCGGCCACGCGGGCGATGCGAGCGACGGCGCGGTGCTGACCTGGCCCGACGGGCTGCACACGATGGTCACGAAGCTCGCTGACTCGATCACCGCGCGCACCGGCTCGAACACGTGGTCGCGCGACGGCTTCGCGGTGCGTGCGACCGAACGCGCGGGCGGCGTCGACGTGCTGTGCGCGCGCATCGGCAACGACGGCGCGCTGTCGACGTTCCTGCTGAAGGCGCGGCGCGTCGTCTGCGCGATGCCGCTGTTCGTCGCGGCGCGCGTGTTTCCGCAGCTTGCCGCGTACGGCTTCGATCCCGCACGCGACCTGCCGCCGCGTGCGCCGTGGCTCGTGTCCAACTTCCTGCTCGACGGCATGCCGGCCGAGGAAGCGGGCGTGCCGCTCGCGTGGGACAACGTCGTCTACGACGGCGCGGGGCTCGGCTATGTCGTGTCGACGCACCAGCTGATCCGCATGTCGCCGCCGACGCGCTCGGTGTTCTCCGCGTACCAGGCGTTGAGCACGCAAGCGCCCGACGACACGCGCCGCTGGCTCGCGCAGGCCCGACCCGACGCGTTGCGCGAACAGGCGGCGATCGACCTGCAGGCCGTCTACGGGCGCGAACTGTGGAAACATGCGACGGCGCTCGAGATCACCGTGCGTGGTCACGCGATGGCCACGCCCGACGTCGGCTTCCTGAGCCGGCCGGGGCTGCTCGCGCTGCGCGATGCCGACGGCCCCGTCGTGTTCGCGCATGCCGATCTGTCCGGGCTGTCGCTGTTCGAGGAAGCGTCGTACTGGGGCGTGCTCGCCGCCCGGCGCGTGCTGGCCTGACGGCCGTCATCCGTCATTGCGGCGGCGCCGCCAGCCGCTATAATCGCCCGACATTCCGACTGCATTGAGCAGGCCGACGGTGCCGTGCCGTCCGACGCGCCGTATGCCCTCCTCGACAACAACAATGACGAAACGAACCATCCGACGCCTTCGCCCGTTCGTGCGCACCGCCGCGCGCGTGCTCGCCTGCGCCCCGCTGCTCGGCGCGCCGCTGGCGCTGCATGCGGCCGACTCCGCATCCGCCTCCGGGCGCTATATCGTCGTCGACACCGGCCATACGGCGGCGCGCCCGGGCTCCACCGGAGCGAGCGGCCGCGTCGAATACCTGTACAACCTCGACCTGTCCGCTGCGGTGGCCGAGAAACTCGCCGCGCATGGCGACCGCGTGCTGCGCACGTCGGCCGACGGCCGCGAGATCGCGCTCGATCAGCGTTCGACGCAGGCACCCGACGCGAACCTGTTCGTGTCGATCCATCACGACTCGATGCAGCAGCAGTTCATCGACGCGGGCCGGCAGCGTGAATTCCGCGGCTTTTCGGTGTTCGTGTCGGAGCGCAATCCGCACTACGCGGAGAGCCTGCGGTGCGCGAAGGCGATCGCCGAGCGGCTGGTGGCGGCCGGCGAACGGCCGTCGCTGTATCACGCGCAGCCGATCCGCGGCGAGAATCGCCCGCTGATCGACCCGCCACTCGGCATCCACCGTTTCGACGATCTCGTCGTGCTGCGCACCGCGCCGATTCCGGCCGTGCTCGTCGAAGCCGGCGTGATCGTCAATCCGGACGAGGAAGCGCGGCTTGCGCGTCGCGAGACGATCCAGAAGCTGTCCACCGCGATCGCGGGCGGCATCGACGCGTGCACGACACCGCAATAAGCAACGATAACGCCCGTCGGGCTCAACGGTTTTCACCCAGTCAGGAGCATCACCATGAAAATGAAGAACCTGCTCGCATCCTGCGCGCTGCTCGCGCTTGCCGTTCCGTTCACCGCACACGCTGCCGGCTGCGCGAAGCCGCACAGCGCGTTCGACCAGGTGTACTGCAGCAGCACGCAGTTCTCGCAAACCGACCGTGACCTCAACGACGAATACGGCCGCCTGCGCAAGCAACTGAGCAGCGACCAGCAGGCGACGCTGAAGGCCGGCCAGCTCGCGTGGCTGAAGCAGCGCGACGCACAGTGCAGCGAGACGCGCAACAACGGCTATCTCGTGGATCTCCAGTGCGCGACCGACATGACGCAGTCGCGGCTGTCGTTCCTGCGCGAGCGTGAGCGCGAGTGCTCGAGCACGGGCTGCGTGACGTCGAAGCTCGGCGAGTAAGGGCCTCGCGCGTGCCGCGCCGCGAGACGTTTCGCGACGCGGCGCTTCGTGCCCTTGCGAACCTTGCGCATCGGCACCGAGAAAGGAGCCTCGAAAGGAATCTCGATGCGACATGAATTCTCTGAAGTCCTCAACGGTCTGGTCGACTATTTTCTCGTCGGCGATCTCCTGCTGCTGAAGCACTTCAAGGAACGGCACGGACTGCCGGACGACGTCGCATCTGCGTTCACCACGGGCGACAGCGGCGATCGCGCCGTGCTGGAAGGTGTCGTCGTTCCGCTCGCCGGCATCGAGAACCATCCGTACACGGTCGTCTTCACGCTGGATGGCGACACACCCGAATTGCTGAAGGCGGGAAGCCGCCTGCAGCATCGACGCGGCGGGTACGTGCTGCGCGTCGAGCATCGCGCGGTCATGCTCTACACGTGGCGGATTCTCGAACGCTTCAACGATGCAACGGTCAATGCGCTGCTCGCGCGTTACCGTGAGCCGGGCAGGCCCGTGATCGAGATCGACAACGGCTGGTACGACGTCGAGATCCTCGCTGGCGAGGTGCCGCGCAACGGCTGGTTCGAGCCTGCGTTCGAATTCGTGCTGAAGAAAACCGCCGTGCCGGGCGATGCATCTCAGGTCGATATCAACTACCGCTTTGCGATAGAAGGCACTCTGGATCCGGCGAATTGAATCTCGCGCGCGAGGGCGCGGCACACGTCAACCGGTCAGGCGGAGTGCACATGACACCGAACACGATGCACATCGACATCCGCCTTGCCACGCCCGCCGATGCGCCGGACATCGCCGCCATCCACGTCGCATCGTGGCAGGCCACTTACCCGGGCATCATGCCGGCCCCGTTCCTCGCCGGCCTGTCGGTCGAAAAGCGCACCGCTTCATGGCGCCACGCACTCGACGCCGGACGGCCGCGTGTCGCGCTCGCGTTCACCGAAGGCGAGCCCACAGGCTGGGTCGCCTATGGTCCGACGCGCGACACCGACAAGGATCGCACCTGGGGCGAAATCGAAGCGATCTATCTGCATCCCGCGCATTGCGGGCAAGGCGTCGGCGCGGCACTCGTCGACCATGCATGCCGTGCGCTGCATGACTCGGGCCATGAATGGGTGTCGCTCTGGGTGCTGGTCAAGAACCGTCGCGCACGGGCGTTCTATGAACGCGAAGGCTTCGTCGCCGAAGACGACATCAAGACGTTCGAGATCGACGGTGCGCCGATCGAGGAACTGCGCTACTGGCGCGCATTGCCGAAACGATCGTCATGACGGCATCGCCACCCCGGCCGCAAGACGTGTTTGCATCAGCTGCAGCAACTCGCGGATCTTCGCATTGACGGAATTGCGGTTCGAATAGGCGGCCAACAGTTCGAGCGGCGCCGGCGTCATCTCCAGCGGCACGCGCACCAGCCGCCCGGCGGCCAGCTCGGCCGCGCACCCGCGTTCGACGAGAATCGCGAAGCCGATCCCGTTCACCGCAGCCAGCCCCGCCATCTCGCCGCTATTGACGCGATACCGGCTCGCGACCGGAATCCTGTGAATCCGCCCGTCGCCGTCGGCGAACTGCCACGGTTGCCCTTTCAGCGTGCTCAGCGTCGTGACGCACGGCAACTGCCTGAGCTGCTCCGTCCGCGTCGGCATGCCGGTGCGTTCGATCAGCGACGGCGCGGCCACGACGACGCTCGGCAGGCTCACGAGCGGCCTGACGACGAACGCGCTGTCGTCAAGTTTGCCGCGATTGACGATGATCGACAGGTCGATATCGTCGCGCAACGTCGAGACGCCTGCGAGGCTCGTATCGCAATCGATTTCAACACGCGGATGGCGGCTCGCGAATTCCGCGACGATCGGCCCGAGCATGCGCGGCCCGATTTCGCCGGGCACGCAGAGCTTCAGCACGCCGCGCAACTCCGTCTGTTGCGAGGTCAATTCGAACTCGACAAGCGTCAGCGCATCGAGCATCGGCTTCGCGCGCTCATGCAGCAGGCGCCCGGCCTCCGTCATCCGAAGGTGCCGCGTGCTGCGCTCCAGCAGACGCACGCCGAGCCTCGACTCCAGTTGCGCCACATGGCGGCTCACGTTGGAACCGGGTATCGACAGCATGCGCGCGGCGCCGGCAAAGCTGCCCTCGTCGACGACCGACACGAACACGCGCACCGCGTTCAGATCCAGCTTGCTGCGCATCATTATCCCGTTTCAAGTATCAAAGCTCGCCAATTTTCACGGCTTATCCCGTGCGTGAACGTAATTTACGATGCGGATCCAGTCAAGGCGTGGCCGCCGACGCACGAACCCGCGCCGACGTGAGCACGCACACGAACCTGCGGGAGCATCAACATGGATATCGCCATTCTCGGCGCCGGCGTGGCCGGCATGAGCACCGCGCTTGCGCTCGCCGGGCAGGGGCACCGGATACGGCTCTACGAACGCAGACCGTCCGCGACGACGATGGGCGCCGGCGTCGTGCTCTGGCCGAATGCCGGCTTCGTGCTCGAACAACTCGGCCTCCTGCCGGACATCGTCGCGGTCAGCGGCCACCTGCATGCGATGCGGTGCATGGACCGGCACGGCACCCCGTTCAAGCGCTTCGATATCGGCGAACTCGACCGCCACATGGGTTTCCCGACGCGCTCGATCTTGCGGCGCGACTTGCAGGCCGTGCTGGCGTGGCACGTCGCCGCGCACGACATCGAAGTCTGCTTCGGCCACTGCGCGACAGCCATCGACACCGACACCGATGGCCGCGCGATCGTTCGCTTCGACAACGGCGAGGCGATCGCCCCCGATCTCGTGATCGGCGCGGACGGCCGCATGAACTCCGTCTCGCGAAGCCATGTGGTCGGCGACGCCACGCCCGTCTATCAGGGATTCGTCAACTGGATCGGCGTCGCGCAGAGCGATGTGCCTCTAGTCGACGACGTGTCGATATTCGACTACTGGGGCCAGCGCGAACGATTCGGCATCGTCGCGCTGGACCGGCATCGCATGTACTGGGCGGCGGCCCGGGCCGAGGCTGAAATCGACGGTAGCGACGATGCGGCACCGGACGATCCCGGCCCGCTGCTGGAACGGCTCTTCGACGGATGGCCGACGCTCATCGCGAGCGTGATGCACGCGACGCCGCCGGGCACGATTGCGAAGATCCGCGTGCACGATCTCGATCCGGTGGACGTGTGGCACCGCGGCAATGTGCTGTTGATCGGCGACGCCGCGCACGCACCCCTACCCACCTCCGGACAGGGCGCATGCCAGGCGCTTGAGGACGCATGGCATCTCGCCCGTTGTCTCGACGAGCATGGAAAAGGCAACGACCTCGACGCAGCGCTCGCGTCGTTCACGCTGCGACGCACCCGGAAAACCACGGCAATCACGCTGCGCGCCCGCGAGTTCGCTCACCGGCTATTCGGCAACGACACGCACGACGCTGCTCGACAGGTCGATCCGAGCGCCGAAATTGAAGCGCTCGCGAACGCGTGGGGAGCGGGCCTGCCGGTGATGCCGGCGCGGGACTGACAAGACGCGCAAGCGATGGCATTCGATCACAAAAACCACCGATACTCCCGCGCCCCAATCTCATTGCGGAAATCCAGCTCTTCCTGCCGCTTGTTTTCGCAATACACCATCACGAACTCGCTGCCGAGCCCTTCGCGCACGGCCGCGTGATCCTGCATCCCGGCGACAGCCGACAGCATCTCCTTCGGGAAATCGATCCCGCTGCCGCGATCCTCGTTGAGCGGCGCGATCGGCTCGCGCTTCGCGTCGAGCCCGTGCTCCATCCCGGTGAGAATCGCCGCGAGCACGAGGTACGGGTTCGCGTCCGCGCTCGCGAGCCGGTGCTCGATCCGCAGGTTGCGCGCATCCGACTCGGGAATCCGGATGCACGCATCGCGATCCTCGAAGCCCCAGCTCGCGCGGCTCGCCGCGTTCACCATCGATCCGTAACGCCGGAACGCGTTGTGATTCGGCGCGAACACGGGCATGCAATGCGGCAGCAGCGCGAGGCAGCCGGCCACCGCGTGCCGCAGCGGCCACTGCCCGTCCGCCGCGAGCAGGTTGCGCCCCGCATCGTCGTAGAGGCTCACGTGCACGTGCATCCCGCTGCCCGGCGCATGCAGGTACGGCTTGCCCATGAAGCTCGCGCGATAGCCGTGCTGCAACGCGACGCCGCGCGTGCTGCGGCAGAACATCGCCGACCAGTCAGCCGCACGCAGCCCGTCGTCGCAATGGCCGAAATTGATTTCGAACTGGCCCGGCCCGAGCTCGGCGGTGATCACGGTCGCGTCGATCCCCTGCACGCACGCGACGTCGACCATTTCGTGCAGCACGTCGGAGAAGCGCGACAGGCGCTCGATATGCATGTTCGGCTGATCGTCGCGATCATCGGACAGGCGGTCGCGCGGATACTTCGGCATCCCCTCCTCGAGCTGCGCGGCGAACAGGTAGAACTCGAGCTCGAACGCGACGACCGGCCGGATGCCGCGCCGCGCGAGCCGTTTCAGCACGCGCGCGAGCACCTCGCGCGGCTCGAACTCGACCGGCGCGTCGGTGCCGTCCGTCGTGATCAGCATCTGGCCGAGCGGCTGCTTCTCCCAGGTCACCGGCTTCAGCGTGCCGGGGATCAGCCGGCGCACGGCGTCCGGATCGCCGTCGTTGAAACAGTAGTCGCCGATCTTGTAGAGCCCGCCCTGCGTGCCGAGCAGGATGCAGTTCTGCGGCAGTTTCAACAGCGAGCCGGCCGCCACCTTCTCGAGCGCGTCGATCGGGTAGCGCTTGCCGTAGAAATGTCCGGGCAGGTCGAGGCAGATCAGGTCGACATAACGGATCTCAGGATGCGCCTGCCGGAATGCGCGGACTTCATCGACCAGCGCGGGAACGACGTCAGCCATGTCTCTCATCCTTTCCATGTCTTGTATGGCGGTGCCGCGGCGCGGCGAACCGGATTCATGCGGCATGCACGACGTCGCACGCCTGTTACAGATCAGGACTGCAAACAACGGCCGCGGCGCGGCTTCCTCCCGACCGCATGCCGCACCGACCACTCAGGTGAATACCCAGATCACGCGCGTCGGCGCGTCGGTCAGGTTGGCGTAACGAAAGCGCTTGTGCGCGGGAAGCTGGAATGCGTCGTTCGGGCCGAGCGTGACGGGCGTATCGTCGCCGTCGACCCAGATCGTCAGTTCTCCTTCGAGCACGAAACCGCCCTGCTCGTCGCTGTCGTCGACGGGCCGCTCGCCGCTGCTCGCGCCCGGCGCGAGATGGCTTTCGAGGATCGAGAAGCGCGAGCGCATGTTCGGCGACACGAGGATGTCGGTAATGCCGGCCGCGTAGTACACGGTGCGCCGCTCGTCGGGCCGCGTCACCCACGGCACGCTGCGCGGCTTGCTCAGGCTGTAGAAATAGGTGGTCGGCACGCCGAGCGCCTCGCCGATCGCGGTGAGATCCGCCACCGTCGGGCGCGACAGCCCGCGCTCGACCTGCGACAGAAAGCCGACCGAGCGGCCGATCCGTTCCGCGAGATCGTTGAGCGTGACCTTGCGGTGCTTGCGCAGATCGCGGATCAGGATCGCCAGGCTTTCTATCTCTTCCTGTTCATTCATGATGGGTTCCGGTGCAGTCAGACGGTATCGCGCAGACGGTACCAGGCCTTGCCGATCGCTTCCAGCGGCGCGGCGAGCCGGTCGCCGCCGGGGAAGCGCGGGTTGCGGATGCGCTGGTACTGCGCGAGCAGGCGTTCGTCGCCGAGCACCGCGTCGGCCACCGCGCGTGCGCCGGCGAGCGTCGGCAGCACGCCGTGCCCCGAGAAACCCTGCAGCCAGAAGCGTTGCCGGTGGCGGCCGATGTCCGGCGTGCGGCGCATGCTGATGTCGATGTGGCCGCCCCACGCGTAATCGAGCGGCACGCCGGCCAGCTGCGGGAACACGCGTTCGAGGTGCGGGCGCGTGGCCGCCGCGATATCGGCCGGAATGCCGCCGAGATACGTGCAGCCGCCGCCGAACAGCAGCCGGTTGTCGGGGCTCAGGCGGAAATAGTCGGGTACGAACTGGTTGTCGATCACGCAACTGTTCTGCGGCAGCAGCGACCGCGCGACGTCGGGTGCGAGCGGCGCGGTCGCGACCTGGTACGTGCCGACCGGCAGCAGCCGGCGCGCGAGATCGCGATCGAGCCGGTCGACGTATGCGTTGCAGGCCAGCACGAGCACGTCCGCGCGCACTTCGCCGTGCGCCGTGCGGGCAAGGTGACCGTCGGCCGTCTCGCGGCAGTCGAGCACGCGGCTCTGCTCGAAGATGCGGCCGCCCGCGCGCTCGATCGTCTGCGCGAGGCCGAGCGCGAGTTTCAGGGGATTCAGGTGACCGGCCTCGGGATCGTGCAGCGCCGCAAGGTAACGCGTGCCGCCGATCCATTCGGGCATCTCGTCGCGGCCGATCACGCGCAGCCGGTCGTAGCCCCAGCGCTCGGCCGCCTCGTCACGCGCCTGTTCGAGCATCGCGACGCGCCGCGGCCGCACGGCCGCCCACAGGCTGCCGGGCCGGTAGTCGATGTCGAAACCGTGCCGCGCGGGCAGCTCGCGCACCTCGGCCGCGGCCCAGCGCATGCTGTCCCACAGCAGGCGCGCGCCGTCGCGGCCGAGCGAATCCTCGAGCGGCTGCATGTCGCACGACCAGCCGAGCAGCGCCTGCCCGCCGTTGCGGCCCGACGCGGCCCACGCGACGCGGCTCGCTTCGAGCACGACGACGCGCTTGCCGGCAAGTGCCAGCCGCAACGCCGTATGCAGCCCGCTGAACCCCGCGCCGACGACGAGCACGTCGGCGTCGATGCGTTCGTCCAGCGCCGGACGATGCGGGATCGGCGCCGGGTAGGTGCCGGCGTAGTAGCTTGCGACGTGACGGTCGGACTGCACGAACATGCGGACTCCCGTGAAAATTACGCCGAGAAATTTCATGAAAAATTAGCACGGCAATTTCACGGAAGCAAGCGGGCAAAATAAACGGCGCATCGTCCTGATGAATCAACGTTGCGCCGTCAGCTTGGTCAGCTAACGAGTCGCCGCCCGGGCAGCCGCAGCCAGCGCATGAACCGCACCGCCCCCGTGAATGTTCCCGCCATCCACCCGGACGAAGTTTTTACGGTTGTAAAAATTTTGGACTGAGAGAATGAAGCGCTGAAGCAGCGCGTCACCCATCCAAGCACGGCCCCCCTTTCAGACCCAACCCAATCGCTGACGGGAGACAAGAAAGATGCCCACGAACCGGGATGCAAGCCCGATGGACGAATCGGATCACGGCGAATTCTCGCTGAGCGAAGTCCCGCTCGAGAAACGCACCGGATTCCTGTCCATCACGATGGTGTTGTTGAGTTTCACGTTCTTCACGGGAACGATGTTTGCCGGCGGCAAGATCGGTGTCGCCTTCGATGTCGTCAGCATGATCCAGATCGCCGTCATCGGAAACCTGTTGCTCGCCGCCTATGCGGCATCGCTGGCGCTGATTGCCGCCCGCAGCGGCCTGAACGCGGTGCTGATGGGGCGGTTCTGCTTCGGGGAAGTCGGCAGCAAGCTGTCCGATTTCCTGCTCGGCTTCGCCGAACTCGGCTGGTACGCATGGGGCACCGCGACGGTGGCGATCGTCCTGGTCAAGCTGCTGGGTTGGCCGCCCGCCGTGACCACGCCGTTGATGATCCTCTTCGGCTTCGGATTTTCCATCACGGCCATCATCGGCTATCGCGGCATGGATGTGCTGTCGCGCGTCTCCGTGCCGTTGATGTTCGTGCTGCTGATGACGTCGATGTGGATCGCCACCCGCGATATCGGCGGATGGGCCGGCCTCACGCATGTCGCACCGTCTCAGCCGATGCCGTTCTCGGCCGCCGTGACCATGGTCATCGGCACCTTTGCCAGCGGCGCGACCCAGGCAACCAACTGGACCCGCCTCGCCCGGAGCGCGCGCAGCGCCGTCTCGGCCAGCATGATCGGATTTTTCGCGGGCAACGGCCTGATGATCGTGGCGGGCGCATACTGCGCGATCGTCTATCAGCAAGCCGACATCGTCGAGGTGATGATGCTGCAGGGCCTGTCGATCGCGGCGGTCGTGATGCTGTGCCTCAATCTCTGGACCATCCAGGGGCCGACGATGTACAACGTGGCGGCCGCCGGATGCCATCTGCTGCGCACCGAACGGCGCCGCACGCTCGTACTCGCGGGCGCGGCGATCGGCATCGTGCTCGCGGTCGGCGGGATGTACGAGTTGCTGATTCCGTTCCTGGTGCTGCTCGGCTCGATCATTCCGCCGGTCGGCGGCGTGATCATGGCGGACTACTGGTACCGCCATCGCGGGCAATACCCGTCGCTCGCCGCCGCCCGCCTTCCGCGCTTCAACCTGGTCGGCCTGGCCGCGTATGCCATCGGTGCCGGACTCGCCTATACCTCGCCGTGGATCGCGCCGCTCGTCGGCATCGCGGCGTCCGCCGCCGCCTACATCGTGCTGTTGCAGATTGCCCGCGCGTTCGCGCGCGAGCCGTCCGTTCAGGGTGAATGATTCCACTGCGCACCCTCCCGCTCCCCCGAACCACAGGAATCCTCATGAAAATCATCAACGCCGGATTGCGCGGCCGTAGCGGCCTCTTCACGATCGACATCGATGCGGGCACGATTCGCGGCATCGACCTCCAGCCGTCGCCGCTGGCGTCTGAAGGGGACGACGTCATCGATGCGGGCAGCCATCTCGTCATCCCGCCGCTGGTCGAGCCGCATATCCACCTGGATGCGACGCTGACCGCGGGCGAACCCGAGTGGAACATGAGCGGTACGCTGTTCGAAGGTATCGAGCGGTGGGGCCAGCGCAAGGCCACCATCACGCATGAGGATACGAAGGCCCGCGCCCACACCACGATCGGCATGTTGCGCGACAACGGCATCCAGCATGTGCGCACGCACGTGGACGTCACCGATCACACGCTTGCCGCGTTGAAGGCGATGCTCGAGGTCAGGGACGAAGCACGCGATCTCATCGATCTGCAGATCGTCGCCTTCCCGCAGGAAGGCATCGAGTCGTTCGAGAACGGACGGGCACTGATGGAGCGCGCGATCGACATGGGGGCCGACGTCGTGGGCGGCATTCCGCATTTCGAGAACACGCGCGACCAGGGCGTGAGCTCCATCAAGTTCCTGATGGAACTCGCGGAGCGCAAGGACTGCCTGGTCGACGTTCATTGCGACGAAACCGACGATCCGCACTCGCGCTTCCTGGAAGTGCTTGCCGAGGAAGCGCGGGTTCGCGGGATGGGCACGCGCGTCACCGCCAGCCACACGACCGCGATGGGTTCCTACGACAACGCCTACTGCTCGAAGCTGTTCCGGTTGCTGAAGCGCTCGGACATCCATTTTGTTTCTTGTCCGACCGAAAGCATCCACCTGCAGGGGCGTTTCGACACCTTCCCGAAACGACGCGGCATCACGCGTGTCGCGGAACTCGATCGCGCCGGCATCAACGTGTGCTTCGGACAGGATTCGATCAAGGATCCGTGGTATCCCATCGGCAACGGCAACATCCTGCGCATCCTCGACGTCGGCTTGCACGTGTGCCACATGCTCGGTTACGAAGACCTGCAGCGATGCCTCGACTTCGTGACGGAGCACAGCGCCCGTGCGATGTCCCTGGGCGATCGCTATGGCATCGCCGTCGGGCGGCCGGCCAACCTGCTGATCCTCGACGCGGATTCCGACTATGAAGTGGTTCGCACGCAGGCCAAGGTGCGCGTGTCGATCCGTGCCGGGAAGGTCATCATGCAGCGCGCGCCCGAACGCATCACCTATCCTGAAGCAGGCGCGCGTTGAGCGGGCGACGACGCCGGTCCGACATGCGGGAGGGAGCATCGTGACGCACCCGTCCGAGCCGACTGCGGGGACGCCCGGCCGGCCTCACGGCCGGCGCGAAGCGCTGCGCGACACGCTCGAGGCGACCATTCTCGCCGCCGCCGAGGAATCGTTTGCCATTGACGGATTCGAGGGCAGTTCCGTTGCGACGATCGCAGCGGCCGCCGGCCTGTCGAAGCAGAACCTGATGTACTACTTCCCCACGAAGCTGGCGCTCTACCAACGCGTGCTGGACGACGTGTTGCGGGACTGGCTCGGCAGGATGCGGGAGTTTGCGGCGCCCGATCGCGAGCCCGCGGAAGCCATGTCGGCCTATATCCGGGCCAAACTCGAATTCTCCAGAAATCGCCCGCATGGATCGCGGGTGTTCGCGCTGGAGATCATCGGCGGAGCCAGGACCTACGGAAAGGAAATCCGCAAGCAACTGATTCCGGTGTTGCGCGACGACATCCGGGTGC
Organism: Burkholderia sp. Se-20373; assembly: GCF_017104705.1. NCBI lineage: Bacteria > Pseudomonadati > Pseudomonadota > Betaproteobacteria > Burkholderiales > Burkholderiaceae > Burkholderia > Burkholderia sp. Se-20373. Next base: position 16,204 of record NZ_JAAGPH010000161.1, read on the forward strand.
TCGAACGCTGGATCGAGGAAGGCAAGGTCAGGCAGGTCGATGCCGAGCACCTGTTCTTCCTGATCTGGGCAGCCACGCAGGCGTATGCGGATTTCGCCCCCCAGATGCTGCTGGTGCTCGGCAAGCGTGCGCTGGGAAACGACGATTTCGACGCGGCTTACCGCACGATCTCGGATCTGGTGCTCAACGCGCTGATCACCGGGGGCGGAAAGACGGATTGACCGCCGCCGTCGCCCTTCATGCACGGCACCCCGGCGCCGTCGACACTCGCCGGGGAACCACCGGTCAGTCGTGCTTGTGGCGCTTCTTGTGCTTGTTGCCGTGGTGATGATCGTTGGAACGCGAGTTGTTGCGCGACACGTGGCCGCCCAGCGCCGCGCCCGCGCCTCCTCTGCCAACATGACGGAGGACCAACGAACGGCGGTCGAATTTTATGCGGCCAATCCATCGGCCGCACTTCTCGACTTCGCCGCACGCGTATCGCGCAACTGTGGCTCCTCTGCCA
>NZ_JAAGPH010000162.1:0-16470 GCF_017104705.1 Burkholderia sp. Se-20373
TCGCCGCTTCGGCCGCGCCTGCGGGTCGGGTTTCCACAGCGTCGGGCGCGAATACCGGCCGTTCTGGCGGGGCGCCATCGAATTGACGGTATGCGCGGTGGTCGGCTGGACGATGTCGTCGTCGCGATGCAATGCGCTGCGCGGCAAGTCGGCGATGCCGCGCGCGTCGTCGTCACCGCCGTCGCGCGCCAGCTTGACGCCGAACGACGTATCGACCCACGCGGCGAATTGCCGCCAGCCGATGCCGGTCAGCCAGGGCAGCCCGGCGAAGAACAGCACGACCATCGCGACCGGCGTGCCGATCGGGCCGAGCACGTGGGCGAAGCCTGTCGAGAACGCATGGCCGAGCGCGTTCGTATCGGGGCCCGACAGCGGGCTCGTCAGCGTGCAGCTCGCCACGAACACCGCGGCGAAGCCGAGCCACAGACGGATCGAGCCGCGCCCGGCAAGCCCGACACCGCCAGGCAGCATCGCCTGCACGAGACGCCAGAAGAGAAGGAGGAACCAGACGGCGGAGATGCCGAACCAGCCGAAGACAACCGTGTGCATGCTTTGAAACAGGAGTGGGGAGGGGCGCGCGGGGCGCGACCCGCCGAGTTTAACCGGCCGGCGAACAAGACTCTAACGCGGCGTGCATCCGATTCACGCCGCGCGACGCGTGTGCGCGGCACACGCGCGTGGCGCGCCACGCGAAGGCGGTCGGTCGGCCTTCGCGCGCGCCGTGCATCAGGGGCTCCGGTGGGTGAAGGTCAGCGTTGCGCCGGACGTGGTCACGATCTGCAATTGCTGCGGCTCGCGCATCTGCACGCCGGTCTTGTCGACGTGGGCGAGTGCGTCGAGGTACGCGGTTTCGAGCTGGCCGCCGAGCGTATTCGGGCACGCCATCCGCGTGCCGGCGAGCGGCCCGAAGCTCAACAGGCCGTTCTTGATCGCGTAGGTGCCCATGTAGCGGTTGCAGCCCGAAAACCCGCTGGCGCGCCGGATGCCCGAGTCGGTCGACAGCGCGAGCTTGATCGGCTCGCCGTTGTCGCCGTGCGGGATCGCGCGCGGCGTGCCGTCGGCATTCAGCCAGTTGGTGAGTTCCCAGCTCGTGTCGTCGAGCAACTGGACGGCCGCCGGGTTGTACGGGTCGGGTGCGGGGGCGGCGGAATCGGGATGGGTCGGCATCGCGCAGGCGGCGAGAAGCGTGGCAAGCGTCAACGCGCAGAGCGGCGCGCGCAACGGGCGAAGCAGGCCGGTGCGTGCGCGTGCGGCGGCGGACAGGTGGGACATGAGCCTCGTTCCTCATCGGATTCTGATCAAGGCGTAAGAGTAACGCACCCGCCCCGCGGCAGGCGAGCCGACACTTCACACGTGAAAACGTTCGCAGCCTGCTTGCGAGCGGCCTGCCGCCGGGCGCCGGCGCGGCGAAACGCGCAAAACCGGCGCCGTGGCGCGTGTTAACATCGGAGCCGTTTTCGTCCTCCACCAGAAGCGGGTAATCACATGCAGATCGGTCAGCGGCTCGGTACGCCGCTCTCACCCTCGGCCACGCGCGTCATGCTGCTCGGCGCCGGCGAGCTCGGCAAGGAAGTCATCATCGCGTTGCAGCGGCTCGGCGTCGAAGTCGTCGCGGTCGACCGCTATCCGGACGCACCGGGCCACCAGGTCGCGCATCGCGCGCACGTGATCGACATGACGGACGCCGCGGCGCTGCGCGCGCTCGTCGAAGCCGAACGCCCGCACCTGATCGTGCCGGAGATCGAGGCGATCGCGACCGACGCGCTCGCGGCGATCGAGGCGGCCGGCCTCGCCGAAGTGATCCCGACCGCGCGCGCGACGCAGCTCACGATGAATCGCGAAGGGATCCGCCGGCTCGCGGCCGAGGAGCTCGGCCTGCCGACCTCGCCGTATGCGTTCGCGGATTCGTTCGAGGCGTTCAGCGCGGCGATCGCGAAGATCGGCATGCCGTGCGTCGTCAAGCCCGTGATGTCGTCGTCGGGCAAGGGGCAGTCGGTCGTGAAGAACGAGGCCGACGTGAAGCCGGCGTGGGACTACGCGATGGCGGGCGGGCGCGTGAACCACGGCCGCGTCATCGTCGAGGGCTTCGTCGATTTCGACTACGAGATCACGCAGCTCACCGTGCGCGCGATCGATCCGGCGACGAACGCCACGCGCACTTATTTCTGCGAGCCGGTCGGCCACGTGCAGGTCGCGGGCGACTACGTCGAATCGTGGCAGCCGCAGCCGATGAGCACGGTGGCACTCGAGAAGTCGCGCGAGATCGCGCACAAGGTCACCGAGGCGCTCGGCGGGCGCGGGATGTTCGGCGTCGAGCTGTTCGTGCGCGGCGACGACGTGTGGTTCTCCGAGGTGAGCCCGCGGCCGCACGATACGGGCCTCGTCACGCTCGCGTCGCAGCGCCAGTCGGAATTCGAGCTGCACGCGCGTGCGATTCTCGGGCTGCCGGTCGATCCGGCGCTCGGTACGCCTGCCGCGTCGGCCGTGATCTACGGCGGGCTCGACGAGCGCGGGATCGCGTTCGAGGGCGTGCGCGACGCACTTGCCGTGCCGGGCGCCGACCTGCGCCTGTTCGGCAAGCCGGAAAGTTTCGCGAAGCGGCGCATGGGCGTCGCGCTGGCGACCGGCGCGACCGTCGACGAAGCCCGCGAACGCGCGAAGCGTGCCGCCGCGGCCGTCCGGCCGGTGTCGGCCCGCTGACGTAATCAGGAGAGGACGATGACGCCGAAGTGGCTGCGTATCGGAAAGCTGGCCGTCGCGCTGGCGCTTGCAGTGAACCTCGCGGGTTGCGGGCTCGCGGCCGCACCGTGCCGGGTGGCCTCGGCCGGGCTCAAGATCGTGCCGCTCGTCGGCCATGTCGCGGCCGCACCGACCGACGCGTGTGCCGACGTCATCGATCCCTGATCACGCTACCCGACCCGATCGCCAACAATAATCACGCGCCCCGCGAGGGCGCGTTTCCACCCGTCTCGTGAGAGGACCTGCATGATTCGCCAAACCCTCGCCGCGCTCGCACTCGCCGGCACGGCCGTTTCCGTCGCGCATGCCGCACAGCTGACCGTTGAAGAGATCGACGCCGATTCGCGGCAGTTCACCGTCTACCAGTGCGCGAACCAGAAGCAGCCGGTGCGCGTGTCGTACTGGCTCGCGGGCAACGGCCAGAGCTTCGCGCTCGTACCGGTCAACGGGAAGCAGATGCTGTTCGTCGACACCGTGTCGGCGTCGGGCGCGCGCTACCAGGCCGGCCGCTATACGTGGTGGACGAAGGGCAAGGAAGCGACGCTGCGCGACGAGATCGCCGACCAGAGCGCGCCGCCGCTGCTGGGCGACTGCGTACAGGTCGAGAAGAAAAAGAAGAAGGGCTGAGCGCCGGGCGGGAGCGGGGATCGCGCTGCCGGTGCCGGCCGGCGGCCGGCTGCCGGGCCTGATGACCCGGCACGCGGGGTGACCTCAGGCGATCGGGCCAGGCGCTCCACGATCGGACCCCTGAAATCATCCGCTGGCCCATCGGGCTAGTCCGATCGGGTCATCCGCCGACCGCGCGGGGCAGTCCCGGCCCGCCGCGCGAACCGCCGTTGTGGCCGTTCGCCGCGTTGTCACGGACAGATGGCCGCGCAGTGCTACAATACGGCCCTTTCCGCCGGCATTCGCGCCGAACGGAGTCCGCACGGCCTGGCGTCCAGCGTTCATATTGAACCGGTCCCAAGCGCCAGAGCGGCGCCGCGCGGCGCGCCGCGGCTCCGTCTATTTCCGAATTGTGATGAGCGCAGGCCCGGCTGGCCTGACGCACGATGTCCCCGCCGCGCCTTTTGAGCGAAACGCCACCATGTCCGATTCTGTCGCCAAGCCCGTCGACGCAACCTTCGATCAATTCGGCCTTGCCGCCGATATCCTGAAAGCCATTGCGGAGCAGGGCTATACGACGCCGACGCCGATCCAGGCGCAGGCCATTCCGGTCGTGCTCGCCGGCCGCGACGTCATGGGCGCCGCGCAAACGGGCACCGGCAAGACCGCGAGTTTCTCGCTGCCGATCATCCAGCGCCTGCTGCCGCAGGCCAACACGAGCGCGTCTCCGGCGCGCCACCCGGTGCGTGCGCTGATCCTCACGCCGACCCGCGAACTCGCCGACCAGGTCGCCGCGAACGTGCACGCGTATGCGAAGCACACGCCGTTGCGCAGCGCGGTCGTGTTCGGCGGCGTCGACATGAACCCGCAGTCGGCAGAGTTGCGCCGCGGTGTCGAGATCCTGATCGCGACGCCGGGCCGCCTGCTCGATCACGTACAGCAGAAGACGGCGAATCTCGGCCAGGTGCAGATCCTCGTGCTTGACGAAGCCGACCGGATGCTCGACATGGGTTTCCTTCCGGATCTGCAGCGCATCCTGAACCTGCTGCCGAAGGAGCGCCAGACGCTGCTGTTCTCGGCCACCTTCTCGGGCGAAATCAAGAAGCTCGCGTCGACCTACCTGCGCAACCCGCAGACGATCGAGGTCGCGCGCAGCAACTCGACGAACGCGAACGTCACGCAGATCGTCTACGACGTCGCCGAAGGCGACAAGCAGGCGGCCGTCGTGCAACTGCTGCGCGATCGCGGCCTCAAGCAGGTGATCGTGTTCTGCAACAGCAAGATCGGCGCAAGCCGGCTTGCGCGCAATCTCGAGCGCGACGGCGTGGTCGCGTCGGCGATCCACGGCGACAAGACGCAGATCGAGCGGATGCAGGCGCTCGACGCGTTCAAGCGCGGCGAGATCGAGGCGCTGGTCGCGACGGACGTGGCCGCGCGCGGCCTCGACATCGCCGAACTGCCGGCCGTGATCAACTTCGACCTGCCGTTCAGCGCGGAAGACTACGTGCACCGGATCGGCCGTACCGGCCGTGCGGGTGCGACGGGCGATGCGCTGTCGCTGTGCAGCCCGAACGAGCGCAAGCAGCTCGCCGATATCGAGAAGCTGATCAAGCGTCCGCTCGAAGTGCAGACGCTCGCGCTCGACAAGCCGGCACGCCATCGTCACGACGAGCGCGGCAACGACCGCGGCGGCGATCGCAACAGCGAGCGCGGTGGCGAACGAGGCGGTGAACGAGGCGGCCGTCGCGATCGCGACGAGCATCGCGGTGCATCGGGTCGCCGGACGGGCGGCTCGGAGCGCGGTCATCACCGTCGCCACGAAGCGCCGGTCGACGATTTCTTCCTGAAGCCGTACGAGCCGTCGGCGCCGGCGAAGCAGCAGGACGACGCACAGCCGGCACAGCAGCCCGAGAAGAAGGGGCCGAAGCGTCAGGTCGCCGCACTGCTCGGCGGGTTCGGGATGCCGCGCAAGCCGTCGGCATAAGCCGGGCGAACGTGACGGCGCGGCGCGCGAGCGCTGCTGGAGAAGCGGGTGCATGCGATGAGCATGTGCCCGTTTTTCATTGGGGCTGCGGTTTGACGGGGGAAGCGGGCGTGCGGCGTCGGCGGGGGGATGCAGTCGGCATCCGGCTTGGGCCCGGTCGCCGCGAAATCGGCGCGCCGCGTGCGTCAGCCGGCCTGCGGCCCGAAGCGCCTCGCCCATGCTGCCGTGGCGGCGGCGTAGAACGTATCGAGGGTCGTGCCTGCAAGCGTGCCGTCGGGCGCGAGGCCCAGGTGCACGGCCGCGGCGCGCAGCGCCGGCAGCGGATCGTCGCGTTCGAGCGCGGTCGCGCCCGTCTGCTTGCTGAGCTTCTCGCCGTTCGCATCGACGACGACGGGTACATGCAGGTATTGCGGCGTCGGCACGCCGAGGCAGTGCTGCAGGTGAATCTGGCGTGCGGTCGAGTCGAGCAGGTCGGCGCCGCGCACGACGTGCGTGATGTGCGCGTCGGCATCGTCGACGACGACCGCGAGCTGGTAGGCCCATTGTCCGTCCGCGCGCTTCAGCACGAAATCGCCGACTTCGGTCGCGAGGTTCTGCGATTGCGTGTGCTGCCAGCGATCGTCGAACGTGACGAGCGCGTCGTCGCCGTCCGGCACGCGCAGCCGCCACGCGCGCGCGGGCTTGCCGTGCAGGCCGGCGCGGCAGGTGCCCGGGTAGGCGAGTGTCGTATGGCGCTCGTGCGCGGCGCGCAGCGAATCGGCGATTTCCTTGCGCGTGCAGCCGCACGGATAGACGCGCCCGGCCGCGACGAGCCGTTCGAGCGCGGCCGTATAGGCGGCATCGCGCGTGCTTTGCCAGACGGGCGGCTCGTCGGGCGTCATGCCGAAATGCGCGAGCGTCGCGAGGATGTCGTCGGCGGCGCCCGGCACCGTGCGCGGGCCGTCGAGATCCTCGATGCGCACAAGCCATGCGCCGCCGTGCGCGCGCGCGTCGAGCCAGCTCGCGAGTGCGCCGACCAGCGAGCCGAAATGCAGCGGGCCGGTGGGCGACGGCGCGAAGCGGCCGCGATAGCCGGTCATCGGGGCGCGGGGCGGTGCGCGCTTACGCGGCGCTGGCCGCCGGTGCGCAGGCCGGGCACGACTTGCCGGGCACGTAGCTCGGCGACTGTTGCGCTTCCGGCGTGACGACCGCTCGGCACGCGAAGCACGTGACGTTCTCGGTGGGCTGGAGCTGCGGATTCAGCGCGGTGCGGTAGTCGAACACGAAGCAGTCGCCGTGATAGTGCGCGCCGCCGACTTCCTCGAAGTACTTCAGGATCCCGCCTTCGAGCTGATACACGTTCTCGATGCCGATTTCCTTCATGTGGATCGCGGCTTTCTCGCAGCGGATGCCGCCCGTGCAGAACGACACGACCGTCTTGCCTTCGAGGTCGGCGCGGTTCGCGTCGATCACTTCGGGGAATTCGCTGAACTTGTCGATGCGGTAGTCGAGCGCGTCGTCGAACGTGCCGACGTCGACTTCGAAGGCGTTACGCGTGTCGAGCATCACGACCGGGCGCCCCGTGTCGTCGTGGCCGCGATCGAGCCACGTCTTCAGCGTGCGCGCGTCGACGAACGGCGCGCGGCCGAGCTCCGGCTTGATCGCCGGCTTCTTCATCGTGATGATTTCGCGCTTCAGGCGCACGAGCATGCGGCGGAACGGCTGCGAGTCGGACAGGCTCTCCTTGAACTGCAGCGACTCGAACTTGCCCTCGAACAGCGGATCGTGGCGGAGGTAAGTGATGAACGCGTCGGCGGCTTCGCGCGTGCCGGCGATGAACAGGTTGATGCCTTCCGGCGCGAGCAGGATCGTGCCGCGCAGGCCGAGTTCGTTGCAGCGGGCGGTGACGAGCGGGCGCCATTGCTCGTTCGCGTCGAGCGACACGAAGTGGTAGGCGGCGAGGTTGACGATGGTCATGATGGTCCGACGGGAAAACGGCCGCACGGCGGCCCGCAAAAAAGGGTGCGAAGCCGGGGCGTGGATTCGAAAAACCGTATTATCCCGCAAACCGCGCCCGGGCCGGCACCCTGCCGTCTGGCGAGCCGCGCGACGTGCGGTCGCGCACATCGGCCGAACGGCCAGCGCGGGGATTTTTTGGGCAGCCCGCGCGGCGAGGCGGCTACAATAGCGCCCATGTCAGATCCTCGCTTCGTCCATCTTCGCGTTCACTCCGAATTCTCGATTGCCGACGGCATCGTGCGCATTGACGACATCGTCAAGGCGGCGGCCGCGGACGGTCAGGGCGCGCTCGCGCTCACCGATCTCGGCAACGCATTCGGTCTCGTCCGTTTCTACCAGGAAGCCCGCGGCAAGGGCATCAAGCCGATCGCCGGCTGCGACGTCTGGATCGCCAATCCGGACGACCGCGACAAGCCGTCGCGGCTGCTGCTGCTCGTCAAGGACAAGGTCGGCTACCTGAATCTGTGCGAGCTGCTGTCGAAGGCGTGGCTCACGAACCAGTACCGCGGCCGTGCGGAACTCGACGCGAGCTGGCTCGACGGCGAGCGCTCGCAAGGGCTGCTCGCGCTGTCGGGCGCGCAACAGGGCGATATCGGGCTCGCGCTTGCCGCGGGCAACGAAGAAGCCGCGCGCCGTCACGCCGAGCGCTGGGCGAAGGTGTTCCCGGGCGGCTTCTACATCGAGCTGCAGCGTTACGGCCAGCCGGGCGCGGAGGCGTACATCCAGCAGGCCGCGACGCTCGCCGCGGCGCTGAAGCTGCCGGTCGTCGCGACGCACCCGACGCAGTTCATGACCGACGACGATTTCACCGCGCACGAGGCGCGCGTGTGTATCTCGGAAGGCGACATCCTCGCGAACCCGCGGCGCCAGAAGCGTTTCACGACCGACCAGTATTTCCGCACGCAGGACGACATGGCCGCGCTGTTCGCCGACCTGCCGTCGGCGATCGCGAACACGGTCGAAATCGCGAAGCGCTGCAACTTGAAGCTCGAGCTCGGCAAGCCGAAACTGCCGCTGTTCCCGACGCCGGACGGGATGTCGCTCGACGACTACCTGGTCCAGCTGTCGAAGGAAGGGCTCGAGACCCGTCTCGCGCAGCTGTATCCGGTCGAGGCCGAGCGCGACGCGCAGCGCGACACGTATTACAAGCGCCTCGAATTCGAGTGCGGGACCATCACGAAGATGGGCTTCCCGGGCTACTTCCTGATCGTCGCGGACTTCATCAACTGGGCGAAGAACAACGGCGTGCCGGTCGGCCCGGGCCGCGGCTCGGGCGCCGGTTCGCTGGTCGCGTACGCGCTCGGCATTACCGACCTCGATCCGCTGCGCTACAACCTGCTGTTCGAGCGTTTCCTGAACCCGGAACGCGTGTCGATGCCCGACTTCGACATCGACTTCTGCCAGCACGGCCGCGACCGCGTGATCCAGTACGTGAAGGAGAAGTACGGCGCGGACGCCGTGTCGCAGATCGCCACGTTCGGCACGATGGCCGCGAAGGCGGCCGTGCGCGACATCGGCCGCGTGCTCGACCTCGGCTACATGTTCACCGACGGCATCGCGAAGCTGATCCCGTTCAAGCCGGGCAAGCACGTGACGATCGCCGACGCGATGAAGGAAGAGCCGCAGCTGCAGGAGCGCTACGACCACGAGGACGAAGTGCACCAGCTGCTCGATCTCGCGCAGCGCGTCGAGGGCCTCACGCGTAACGTCGGGATGCACGCGGGCGGCGTGCTGATCGCGCCCGGCAAGCTGACCGATTTCTGCCCGCTGTACACGCAGGGCGACGACGGCGGCGTGGTCAGCCAGTACGACAAGGACGACGTCGAAGCCGTCGGCCTCGTGAAGTTCGACTTTCTGGGCCTCACGACGCTGACGATCCTCGACTGGGCCGAGCGTTACATCCGCCGCCTCGATCCGTCGAAGGCCGACTGGTCGCTCGCGCAGGTGCCGCTCGACGATCCCGCGTCGTTCCAGATCCTGAAGAAGGCCAACACGGTCGCGGTGTTCCAGCTGGAAAGCCGCGGGATGCAGGGCATGCTGAAGGATGCGCAGCCCGACCGCTTCGAGGACATCATCGCGCTCGTGTCGTTGTATCGTCCGGGCCCGATGGACCTGATCCCGAGCTTCTGCGCACGGAAGCACGGCCGCGAGAAGGTCGAGTATCCGGATCCGCGCGTCGAGCCCGTCCTGAAAGAGACCTACGGCATCATGGTCTATCAGGAGCAGGTGATGCAGATGGCGCAGATCATCGGCGGCTACTCGCTCGGCGGCGCGGACTTGCTGCGTCGCGCGATGGGCAAGAAGAAGCCAGAGGAGATGGCCAAGCACCGCGAGATCTTCGCGGAGGGCGCGGCGAAGAACGGCCTCACGCGCGAGAAGTCCGACGAGATCTTCGACTTGATGGAGAAGTTCGCAGGCTACGGCTTCAACAAGTCGCACGCGGCCGCCTATGCGCTGCTCGCGTACTACACCGCGTGGCTGAAGGCGCACCATCCGGCCGAATTCATGGCAGCCAACATGACGCTCGCGATGGACGACACCGACAAGGTGAAGATCCTGTTCGACGATTGCGTCGTGAACAACCTCGTCGTGCTGCCGCCGGACATCAACCAGTCGCATTACCGCTTCGAGCCGGTCGCCGAAGCCGACGGCAAGCGCTCGCGCACGATCCGCTACGGTCTCGGCGCGGTGAAGGGCAGCGGCCAGAATGCGATCGAGGAAATCCTGCGCGCCCGCGAGGAAAAGGCGTTCACCGACCTGTTCGACTTCTGCGAGCGGATCGACCGGCGTGTCGTCAACCGCCGCACGGTCGAGGCGCTGATCCGTGCCGGCGCGTTCGATTCGCTGAACACGAACCGTGCGCAGCTGATCGCGTCGGTGCCGCTGGCGATGGAAGCGGCCGACCAGGCCGAGGCGAACGCGATGCAGGCCGGCCTGTTCGACATGGGCGCCGAGTCGCCGCACGCGCATGCGCTCGTCGACGAGCCCGCGTGGGACGACAAGCGCCGCCTGCAGGAAGAAAAGGGCGCGCTCGGCTTCTACCTGTCCGGCCACCTGTTCGACGCGTATCGCGACGAGGTGCGCCGCTTCGTGCGGCAGAAGGTCGGCGACCTGAAGGAAGGGCGCGACAAGCTCGTGGCCGGCATCATCGCGTCGCTGCGCACGCAGATGACCCAGCGCGGCAAGATGCTGATCGCGCTGCTCGACGATGGCTCGGGCCAGTGCGAGATCACGATCTTCAACGAGCAGTTCGAGGCGAACAAGGCGCTGTTCAAGGAAGACGAGCTGCTGATCGTGCAGGGGCAGGCGCGCAACGATGCGTTCACGGGCGGCATCCGCTTTACGGCCGATACCGTGATGGATCTCGAGCGCGCGCGCAGCCGCTATGCGCAGGCCGTCCGGCTGACGATGAACGGCAACGCCGACGCGGCCGCACTGCGCCGCGTGCTCGAGCCGCACGTGTCGAAGGACGATCCGGCGGCGAACGTGGTCGAAGCACCGGCGCCGCGCGGCGGCGGGCGCGATGGCGGCCGCCGCCCGCAGGCGCCGCTGCCGAACGGGCTCGCGGTCCAGGTTCACTACAGCAACGCGCGGGCACAGGGTGAAATGCGCCTCGGCGACGCATGGCGCGTGAAGCCGAGCGACGTGCTGCTCGCGGAGCTGCGAGCGACGTTCGACGGCAGCGTCGTCGAAATCACGTACTGATCGCGCCTTCGCCGAACGGCGCTCGCGCCATGCGGCCCGTCGCATCGCCATCGTGCGGTGCGGCGGGCCGTTTTTGCAGGTTCACGCAAGCGGGTCTTGGGCTGACCATCCGGACGCTATACAATCCGGCGCTAGCCGCACGAACGCAGCGCCGACCGCCGCTTGTCCGGCGGATCGCGCCGGTATCGCGCACATAAACGGGGGCGGATCCGTGCGGCGAGCCGCGATAGGCGACCAGGCCGTCCGGGAACCGGATGCCGTGAAATGGCTCGTCGCGACGACAAAAACTGACAGTCCCCACATGACCATGGCCAATGTGAACCCGACGCAGCGGATTCTCGTGATCCGGATCGATTTTCTGGGCGACATGCTGTGCACAACGGCGTTTCTCCGCGCGCTGAAGGAGCGCTGGCCCGGCGCGGAACTCCATGTGGTCGCGAACCGCTACAACGCGGCCGCGCTGGCCGGAAACCCGGACGTCGACGCGGTCCACACCTACGTCTATAGCCGTCAATGCGAGCGCAACGACCGTCCCGGGCGGATGCGCGCGTTCTTCGACCGGCTGCGGCTGGTGCGTCGCCTGCGTCGCTTGCGGTTCGACCTCGTGGTCGTGCCGAACGGCGGCATGCATCGCAGCAGCATGCAGTTCGCGCGCCAGATCGGCGCGAAGGATTGCCGCTGGCACGATGCCGAGACGGAATTCGACGATCGCAAGCCCGAGCATGTCGCCGAGCGGCCGATGTGCCACGAGGCGTTGTCGGGTTTCCGGCTCGTACCTGAACTCGGCCGCGCCGACGTCGACCGCCTCGCGTTGTCGGTTCATCCCGACCGCGCGCTGCAGGACGCGTGGTACCGGCTGCTCGGCGCACGCACGAAGCCGCGCGTCGGGTTGTTCGTCACGAACAAGGCGGTCGAGCGCCGCTGGCCGGCCGATCGTTGGCGCGACCTCGCCGAGCGTCTCGCGCCGCATGCCGACGTGATCGTGTTCCGCGACCCGGCCGTTGGCCATGCCCCCGAGGACGATTCGTGGCGCGACGTGTGCGCGCGCCATGTTGCGCCGTCGTCGGTCGCCGACCTGATGGCCGCGGCGAGCCTGCTCGATGCGATCGTCTCCGCCGACAGCGCCCCCGTGCACCTCGCGTCGGCGCTCGGCGTGCCCGTCGCCGCGCTGTTCGAGGATCGTCCCGAGAAATACCTGCGCTGGCATCCGCTCGGTGTGCCGCACGTGATCGTGCGCGCCGGCGCGACCGTGGACGCGATCGGCGTCGACGCGGTCGAGCGTGCGGTGAATCACCTGCTGCCGCAGGCCACCCAACGTGACGAACGGTTGGCCGACGCAGCACACACGCAGCCGGCGGCTGCCGCTGCGACGCCGGTGATCATGACCATCGCTTCGTAGCGCCACGGGCATCGCAGGTACTGCGTACGCCACCGGCGCGCGGTGTGCCTGCCGCGCCGCACCTCGTGAGCCGGGCCGCATCAGGCTGACCGGACGGCCGATTCGCCATGTCGCGCCGGCTGCTGCAAAATCCTGTACATTGCCAGCCTTGTTCAGCCAGCCAGACACACCCGCCGTGGCCCTGTTTTCTTCCGCCCGCCCGCCCAGAACCATCCTCGTTGCCGCGCCGCGTCGTATCGGCGATGTGCTGCTGACGACGCCGCTCGTCCGTTCGCTGAAGGCCCGCTGGCCTGAAGCGCAGATCGACATGCTGGTGTTTCGCGGCACCGAAGGCGTGCTCGAGCACAATCCGGACGTGCGGCGCGTGATCGTCGTCGCGCAGCGCGCGGGCTTCCGCGAGCGGCTGCGCGACGCGCTGTCGATGTGGCGCCGCTACGATCTTGCGTGCGCGGCGCTGAGCTCCGACCGGCCGCGCTTCTACAGCTGGTTCGCGGGCCGCAGGCGGGTGGGCCTCGTCGATCCGAACCGCGTGACGTGGCTCACGCGGATGATGCTGAACGGGATCGCGATCAATCACCACGAATCCGCGCATACGGTCGTCAGCACGCTGGCGCTTGCCCCCGTGATCGGCATCGAGCCGGTGTCCGAGGTCGTCGCGCCCGGCATCGGCGACGATCCGGCACGGCGCGCACGCTTCGACGCGTGGCTGGCCGAATCGCCGGCGATCCGTGCCGGCAAGCCGCTGGTCGTGCTGCATCCGTATCCGATGTTCCGCTACAAGCAATGGCGGCTCGACGGCTGGGTCGAGATGATCGGCTGGCTGCGCGAGCAAGGCTTCGCGGTTGCGCTGTCCGGCGGTCCGGCCGACAGCGAGCGCGAGTATGCGGAGCAGGTCGCGGCCGAAGCGGGCGGCGACGTGCTGAACCTGGTCGGTCGCCTAACGTTCGGCGAAAGCGCCGAACTCGTGCGGCGCGCACGGCTTTTCATCGGGCCCGACACCGGCGCGACGCACGTCGCGGCGGCGACCGGCACCGACACGATCGCGCTGTTCGGCCCGTCCGACCCCGTGCGCTGGGGGCCGTGGCCGCAGCACTGGCCGGCGACCGAGAATCCGTGGCCGCTGCGCGGCTCGGGGCGGCACGGGAACGTGTGGCTGCTGCAGGGGGAGGGTGATTGCGTGCCGTGCCGGCACGAAGGCTGCGAGCGCAAGGTCGACAGCCGCAGCGACTGCCTCGTCAATCTCGGTGCGCAGCGCGTGAAAGCCGCGGCGGCCGAGATGCTCGGGCTGAATCCGCCGGGCCCGGCCGAAACGGTCGTCGATACGTCGCGGCTGCACCGCACCAGGTCCGACTGACGCGCGGGCGACGCGCGTTTCCTGGCGGTTGCCGGCGGCTTGTGTGGCGACGCGCCAGCCGCGCAGCCCGTTTCCTTCGACGGTAGGGAACTCCGCGGTGACCGAAGCCGGCCGCCGGCGGAGCGCAGGCCGCTGCGCGTTACGCGCTGCGCCGGATCGCCGACGTTTCGCGCGGCAGCGCCTCGGCGCGCTCGCCGCAGCCGAGCAGGATGCCGGCCAGCAGCACGATCAGGTGCCCTTCGGCGAAATCGAGCAGCAGCGAATTCGCGAGACTGCCGATTGCGAAGATCGCGAGCCAGCCGAGCAGCAGATGCCGCGAGCGCGGATCGAGCGTGCGGCTGCCGCGCGCGATCTGCACGATCAGGTTGATGAACAGCAGCAGGCCGAGCGTGCCGAGCTGCACGGCCATCAGCAGGTATTCGTTGTGCGGATTCGACGTGAGCTGGCCTTCGGCCGCCGTCTTGCCGGCCGTGAGCCGCTCGAATTCGGATTCGAGGCCGCCCGCGCCGTAGCCGATCACCGGGCGCTGGCGATACAGTTCGAGCCCCTTCTTGTACCACTCGAGGCGCAGCCCGGTCGACGTGGCCGCGTCGCTCTGCCGGTATTGCTGCACTTCCGTCACGACCTTCGTCAGCCGGCCGTTGTGAACCGTGCACGCGGCGATCACGAGCGCAATGCCGGCCAGCACGAACACGCCGGCGGCGAGCCCCGCGCGCAACGCCGATTGCCGGCGCAGCAACAGCACGAAACGCACGGCGACGACGAGGATCAGCAGCAGCGCGATGACCTGCCCGGTGCGACCCTGCAGCATCACGAACACGTTGACGAGCGACCACGCGGCAACGCCCGCATACGCGGCACGCGACAGCGCCGTGCGGGCCGCCAGCGCAAGATCGGCCGCCTGGTAGAACAGCAGCGCGCCGAACATGCCGGCGGCGATGTGGTTCTTGAACACCCAGGCGCGCGACAGCGGCAGCTCGGTCGCGTGCGCCGGCCCGATCGCGGTCAAGCCGAGATAGTTGGTGGTCGACAGCAGCAGGACCATGCACAGCGTGCCGAACCAGCAACGCCGCACGATCGGCGCCCAGTTCGAATGGCGGAAGGCGAGCACGGCGAACGGCAGCAGCAGCAGCTTGTCGTACTTGGCGACCCAGTTCCACGCCTTGTGGTGCGGCGCGACCGTATAGGTGACGCTGGCGGCCAGCGCGGCCAGGATCAGCAGCGCGGCGAGCGAGGCCGGGTCAGTGACGAACGAGCGCAGGTCGCGCCAGAATTCGGGGGAAATCACCAGCGCGGCGGCGAACAGCCCGCAGAACACGTTGGTCAGCGCGGTCGAGACGGGCACCATGCAGAGCGCGGCGACGGCGAATGCGCGGGCGGCGGTCAGGCGCCGCGAGGCGGGAGCGGAAAACGAAAGCATCGGAACCTGTCGAATGGACGAATGCGGCTTGCGTACGTCGTGCTGCGCGCCGCGCGCCCCGGCGGGAGATCCGGGACGAACGGCGCAGAGTATACGCGAAGCAGCGCGCGTTTCCGTGTCGTTTTCGGGGCGCGATCAACTGAACGCGCGCTTGATCCGCGAGCGCAGCAGCGCGCGCTTCAGGCTGCCTTCCACGGCCGGCGTGTCGAGCGCGATGCGCGTGCCCGCCGGCTCGCCGCGATGCAGGTAGTGGCGGTCGAACGTCGCCTGGGTCATGCCCCATTTGTTCAGAAACTGGCGGCGACCATCGTTCTTGACGATCTTGCCCGTGCTCTTCTGCTGGAAGTGGTAGACGAGGCTGTCGCCGACCCCGATGAAGATCCGGCAGCCGGCATCCCAGAATTTCATCGAGAAGTCGTTGTCGCTGCTCATGCCGGGCGACAGCTCGCTGCTGTAGCCGCCGATGCGGTTCCACCAGTCGCGGCGCACGAGCGTCGGCGGCCAGGTCGAGCCCAGCCAGTCGGCGCGCACGAGCTTCGGCGCCGCCGCGACGAGGCCCGCCGCGTCGAAATGTTCGGCGTCGCGGCCGAAATTGCTGACCACGACGCACGGGTTGCGCGTGTCGACCGGCTCGACCATCGTGCCCGACAGCATGAAGAGGTCGGTCGGCATCTGTTCGATGCGGCGCACGAGCGCCGTGTCCCAGCCGGGGCAGCAGAACATGTCGTCGTTCATGTAGACGACGTAGTCGCGCGTGGCGCGCGCGGCGGCCCAGTTCACCGCGTGGCAGATGCCGATGTTGGTCGGCGACGCAGTGTGCTCGATCCCTTCGCTGCGCACCCAGTCGAGCGTGCCGTCCGAGCCGTCGTTCACGTGCACGATGATCTGGTGGTCGTACGCGGAGTGGCGGCGCAGGCTGTCGACGACGAGCTTGAGGTACGGCAGGTTGTTCCAGGTCGGAATGATGATGGAGAACATGGCGGTCGGATTCGGTAGTCGTCGTGGCGGGCGGCGTGTGGCGCCGCCGGTCGGGCGGGCACGCGCGGCGCGGGCGGCCCGGCATTGTAACGCCGGGCCGGCTCCCTGCCGGGCGGGCGCTCAGCGGGCCCGTTCGTGGCCGAGCTTCAGGAAGCGGTAGTACACGGTTTCCGCGTTGAACACGGCGATCATGAAGCCGGCGCGGCCGTCCAGGAAGCCGCGGCGCAGCCCGGTCGTTGCCGCGAACGTCCAGGCCGCGCCCGGGAGCGCCCTTCCGAAGCCCGCGC
>NZ_JAAGPH010000163.1:0-16570 GCF_017104705.1 Burkholderia sp. Se-20373
TGAAGCGCCGCGCGTCGTCGAAGTGCCGATGTCGCTCGCGGGCGAACGCCTCGACAAGGCGCTCGCCCAACTGTTCCCCGAATTCTCGCGCAGCCGCCTGCAGAGCTGGATCGAGGCGCAGCGCGTGGCGGTAGGTGATGAACGCCGCGCCGCAATCCCGGCATCGGGCGATGTCGAGCACGCCGGCGTCGACGAAGCGCACCAGCATCCAGGCTCGGGTCAGGTCCAGCGGCAACGCGCAACACGCGGCATCGCCCTGTTCGGCATACAGCGTATAGGCCTTGACGAGCGCCTCGAGTCGCGTGCAGCCCGCCTGGTTGCGCAGGAAGCGATAGATGCTGTGGAACAGCGATGCATGAAGGTTCGCGAACCACGTCATGTACCAGTCGATCGACGACGGCAGCAACCCCTTCGGCGCGGCCACGCCGCGCACTTCGCGATACAGCCGCACGAGACGGTCGCGCGGCAACCCGCACTCGATTTCCAGCATCTGCAGCCGCGCGCCGAGCCGGATCAGCGCCGCCGCGTGCATCGTCAGTTGCGCGTCGTCCGCGAGGCCATGCCGCCCTGCCCGGCCGTTCATGATGTTTCCTCGTCCGGTAGC
Organism: Burkholderia sp. Se-20373; assembly: GCF_017104705.1. Lineage (NCBI taxonomy): Bacteria > Pseudomonadati > Pseudomonadota > Betaproteobacteria > Burkholderiales > Burkholderiaceae > Burkholderia > Burkholderia sp. Se-20373. The sequence goes on from NZ_JAAGPH010000163.1 coordinate 605, forward strand.
TCAAGGCCGGCCAGCACCATTGCGGTATGCACGCGCACGAGATCGACCGGCGGCGTCGGGCGGGTCAGTGCCGACAGCACACCGTCCCGGCCCGGCCGCAATGCGCAGATCAACTGCCCCGCGGACGCGAGCTCGTTCATATGCTTCATCGACAGCGCGGCCAGCGCGGCGGCGACATCGGCGGTCACACCCAGGCGGAACATGCCGGTTGCGCGATCCGACTGCAGCAGTCGCTGCGCAAGCCAGAGATACGACATGTTCAGTTCCCACATTGCATCGCTGTCGTTGGCAACCTTCATCGTTCACCTCGATTCATGCGCGATCGGGATCAATGATTCATCGTCAAAATGCGTGCCGATAATCCGGTTATGACGAACCGTTATTTTTTTCGTTCGGCATGAATAACCGAAATTCATGGTTGCCGAACGACGCACATCGTGTGCGTGCAGCGCACCGTCGTTCAATCCCGAGGCGGCCGCTTGCTTCGTCGCTCACATCGCCGCGATGCCGGCGACGCATCGAATGGCGTGCCCGCATTCACCTGCATTGCGAACTGTCGTGATTGAGTCTCGGCGATATTCCGCTGAATGTAAATGCGACGTTAGACGCAAGACAGATGCAGGACAAAAGCGACTTTAGTATTAAGACTTTCGTCTTGTACAATCCGGTTCGTTCGTATCGGTCCGACTCCGGACTCACTTATTCAAGCGTCCTCATGAAAATTCTGATCGTCGATGATCACGCGATCCTGCGGGATGGCGTGGAGATGCTGCTGCGCCAGAGTGACGACGACACGGTCGTCGTCCAGACGAGCAGCGCCGATGATGCGGTGCGGCTGCTCGACGATCACACCGACCTCGACGCCATCGTGCTCGACCTGAAGCTGCAGGGCATGGACGGCCTCGACGCGCTGGCCGTCTTCGCGACGATGCGCCCGGGGCTCCCGGTCATCGTGCTGTCGTCGTCCGAGGATCCCGGCGCCGTGCGCAGCGCGTTCGCGCAGGGCGCGATGGGTTACGTGCCGAAGTCCGCCAGCCCGCGCACGCTGCTGTCCGCGATCCGGATCGCCCTCAACGGCGAACGCTACGTCCCGCCGCTCGTGCTCGACGACCCCGCGCTGCAGCATCAGGACGGCGCCGCTGCGGCACGCGGTTCGATGCTGACGCAACGACAGGTCGAAGTGCTGCGCTATCTCGCGGAAGGCGTACCGAACAAGGTCATCGCCGACAAGCTGGGCCTGTCCGAAAAGACCATCAAGGCGCACATCACCGCGATCTTCAAGGCGCTGAACGTCATCAACCGCACCCAGGCAGCGGCAGCCGGCAGGAAGGCCGGCCTCATCTGATCCGGCGCCGGCTCGCGCGCGACATTGCCATGCCGGCGCGGAACGCCTAAATTTTCCTCATTGTCCCCGCCCGTTCGAGGAGCGTGCGCATGACGCATGTCGACGAGCCGCCCGAAACGCCGGCCGACCATGAAGTCCCGTTCGACCTCGCCGCCGACGTGATCGCGCGCTGGCAGCGCCTCGTCGACCTGATGGCGGAAATCGTCGGCGTGCCGGCCGGGCTGATCATGCGCAACGTCGGCCGCGACATCCAGGTGCTGGTGGCGAGCCGCAACACCGGCAATCCGTTCTATCCGGGCGAATCGGCCGAACTGCACGGCTCGGGGCTTTACTGCGAAGCGGTCATCGCAACCGGCGATACGCTGGTCGTGCCGGATGCGCGGCAATCCGCGCAGTGGCGCAACAATCCGGACCTGCGCGTCAACATGGTCTCGTATCTCGGCTTGCCGATCCGCTGGCCCGACAACACGCCGTTCGGCACGATCTGCCTGCTCGACTGCAAGGAGAATGCGTATTCGGAGCGCTACATCCGGCTCGTCGAGGAATTCCGCGACCAGATCGAGATGCAGTTGCAACTGATCCGCGCGCAGCGGATCGCCGAACGCGAACGCCAGCGCGCCGCGCAGCTGGCCGAGAACTTCCGCCGGCAAAAGGATCTCGCGACGGAGGCCGTGCACGTCAAGTCGAGCTTTCTCGCGGCCGCGAGCCACGACCTGCGTCAGCCCGTCCATGCGTTGAGCCTGTTCGTCGGCGCGTTACGTCACGTGCCGATGCCGGCCGACGGCACGCTGCTCGTCGATCGCATCGACCAGTCCGTCAACGCGATGGACGCGCTGTTCACCGCGATCCTCGACATCTCGCGGCTCGATGCGGGCGTCGTGCCCGTCCATCGCCGGCCGTTCGCGATCGGCGCGGTGCTGGAGCGCGTGTGCCGCGAAGTCGCCGCCGACGCGCACGGGAAAGGCTTGTCGCTGTCGTACGTGCGCAGCACGGCCGTGGTCGATTCCGACCCGGTGCTGATCGAGCGCATCGCACGCAACCTGCTGTCGAATGCGGTGCGCTATACCGACACCGGACGCATCGTCGTCGGCTGCCGGCGCACACGCCAGCACGTTCGCCTGCAATTCCTCGACACCGGGCGCGGCATTCCGGCCGACCAGCAGGCGCGCGTATTCGACGACTACTACCAGTTGCGCCGGCGCGGCGACGAGCCCGAACGGGGCGTCGGCCTCGGGCTGGCGATCGTGCGGCGCCTCGCGGGGCTGCTCGACTGCCCGCTGACACTGCGCTCAGAACCGGGGCGGGGCTCGTGCTTCGAACTGCAGCTGGTGCGGCTGGACACGGCCGTTCAGCCGGGCGCCGCCGCGGACGAGATCGCCGTCGACGAGGCGACGGCCGCCGCGCACCTCGTGGTCGTGATCGACGACGAAAGCGCGATCCGCGCCGGCATGTCGATGCTGCTCGAGCGCTGGGGCTACCAGGTCGTCACGGCCGCGTCGGTCGATGACGCGATCGCGTGCCTGGCATCGTGCGAGGTCCGGCCGACCCTGCTGATCTGCGACCTGCACCTGCACGGTGACCAGAACGGCATCGCTGCGATCGCGCGCATTCGCGACGAGTACAACGCGGCGATTCCCGCGATGCTGATCACGGGCGACACGACCGCGCGGCGGCCCGGCCGGCTGAAGCACGGCGGGTTCGTGCTGCTGCACAAGCCGGTGCCGAGCGACAAGCTGCGCGCGGCGATGGCGCGCCTGCTGCATGCGCAGGCTCCCGGGCAGCAGCGCCGGACTGACGCGGGATAGTCTGCGGCGCACCGGCGGCATGCAAAAACGGCGGGCATCTGCCCGCCGCGGATTCTTCTCACGCACACCGCGTCAGGCGCGGCGCGCGTGCGGGCCCTCGCTTACTTCAACCGCGTCGCGATCTCGTTCGCCATCGCCTTCGTCGCGGCCTTCGTCGGCGCATCCGTGGCCAGCGCGTTCAGCAGGCCGAAATCGTGGATGGTGCCGTCGTAGCGCGTGGTCGTCGCGTCGACGCCGGCTGCGTCGAGCTTGCGGCCGTACGCTTCGCCTTCGTCACGCAGCACGTCGAACTGCGCGACCTGGATCAGCGCGGGCGGCAGGCCCTTCAACTGCGCGGTACTCGCGCGCAGCGGCGACGCGTAGATCTCGTTGCGTTGCGCTTCGTTCTTCGTATAGGCGTCCCAGAACCACTTCATCATCGGCCGCGTCAGGAAGTGCCCTTGCTGATACGCGTTGTACGAACCCGTGTTGAAGTTGTGGTCCGTCACCGGCCACATCAGCCCCTGGAAGCGGATCGCGGGGCCGCCCTTGTCCTTCGCCATCAGCGCCACCACGGCCGCCATGTTCCCGCCGACGCTGTTGCCGACCACCGCGAGGCGGCTGCCGTCGACGCCGATCTCCGCGCCGTGCGCGGCCACCCACTTCGTCGCCGCATACGCCTGGTTGATCGCCACCGGGTAATGCGCTTCCGGCGACGGCGTGTAGTTCACGAACACCGCGACGGCGCCCGATTGCACGACGAGGTCGCGCACGAGGCGCTCGTGCGTCGGGAAATCGCCGAGCACCCAGCCGCCGCCGTGAATGAACACGAACACCGGCAGCGTGCCCGTCGCGCCCTGCGGGCGGACGACCGTGACCGGCACGGACAAGCCGTCCTGTTCGATCGTGCGGTTCGACACGTCGATGCCCGACAGGTCGACCTTCGTGCCGTTCTGCGCGTCGACCAGCACCTGGCGCGCCTTCGCGGGGCTCAGCGTTTCGAGGCCCGGGCCCTTCTGGCCGTTCAGCACGGCGAGGAAAGCGCTCGTCGTCGCATCGGGACCGACGGCTTCGGCACCCGCGGCGAACGCGGCAGGTGCGGCGGACAATGCGGCTGCCACGGCGGCGGCGATCAGCAGCGGCTTGACGATCTTCATGGTGCAACTCCTTGGTCGAATCTTTGAATGGCGATGGATGGTTGGCAGTGCGATGGATCAGACGAGCGTGAGCGTGACGTCGATGTTGCCGCGCGTCGCGTTCGAGTACGGGCAGACGACGTGTGCGCGGTCGATCAGCGTTTGCGCGACATCGCGATCGAGGCCCGGCAGCGAGATCTTCAGTTCGACTTCGATGCCGAAGCCGTTCGGGATCGCGCCGATGCCGACGCTGCCTTCGATCGCGGCGTCCGCGGGGATCGCGATCTTGTCGCGCGCGGCGACGAACTTCATCGCGCCGATGAAGCACGCGCTGTAGCCGGCGGCGAACAGTTGCTCGGGGTTCGCGCCTGCGCCGCCCGCGCCGCCGAGCTCGCGCGGCGTGGTCAGCTTCAGGTCGAGACCGCTTTCGGGCACCGTCGCACGGCCGTCACGGCCGCCGGTGGCTTTTGCATGGGCGCGGTACAGCACTTTTTCGATCGACATGACAGACTCCTTTTTCAGCAAATGAATGAACAGCCTTCGAACCGGGGACCGCATGCCGGCGGCTTCTTCGCCGGCTTCGCATCTGTTTATCTACGCATAGATAGATAAACATCCCCAAAAAATGCAGAGGATCGATTCCTCTGCGCCAATCATCTATCTACTACATGATAGATAACGCGATTCAATAAGAAGGCGGCGAACCGCCCCACTGCTCGCGCGCCGCCCGTCAGGGCCGCGTTTTCCAGACGGCCTCGACATCCTCGAGACGCGCCCGCGTATGAAACAACCGACTGGCCAGCACGCTGCCCTGGAACGCCGCGTACAGCGTGCGCGCCGCCGTGTCCGGCTCGCCGCTGAACTGCAGCGTGCCTTCCTTCGCGCCTTGCGCCAGCAATTCCGCGAGCCAGCGCTCGTTGGCCGTGAAGAACGCCTGAACCGCCTGCCGCACGTTCTCCGGCAGCGTTTCAATGTCGGACGCGAGCATCCCGCACAGGCAGATCAGGTTACCGTCGCCCAGCGTGCGGCCGAACATCTTCGTGTACAGGCTCAGCTTCACGTCGGCCGGCAGCGCCGGATCGATCGCCCGCACGGCCGCGAGGACTTCGTCGCTGTAGGCCGCCACCGCTTCCAGCACCAGATCGTCCTTTGACGGGAAGTAGTAGTGGATGCTCGACGTCTTCACGCCCACCAGGTCGGACAGGTCTCGATAGCTGAAGCCGTTGTAACCGCGCTGCATCATCAACGTAATCGCGTGGTCGAGAATCTGTTCGCGGACGGTCGGTTTCGTTTCCATGGATCGAACTTTATCTACTCATAGATAGATAGTCAAGGACTTTTTTAAGGGCGCGATGCCGATGCCTGCGAGCCCGCTGCGCAAGTCCGACGCCGTTCGCCTGGCCGGGCGGCTTACAACCGGCCTGCAGCAGGATCGAAACGATGCGACACTTCACGCCGGGCCATGCGAATCGCGGCGCGACGTCCATCGGCTGGACGGATGTGCCGGCACATGATGACCGCATCGCATCCGGCCCCGGCATCATCGGCCCGCCCGCTGCGTCGGGCCGCACAAGGAGAACAAGTCGATGTTTTCGTGGTTTGAACGGCGCCTGCCGACTTTCCCGCTCGAAGATCCCGTCACGCCACCGCGGGGTTTCTTCTCGTTCGTCTGGGCGTGCACGAAAGGCGCGCGCAGCTGGATCCTGCTGATCGCGCTGACGTCGGCCGCGCTGGCCGCGTACGAGGCCGCGCTGTTTGCGATGATGGGCCGCGTGGTCGACTGGCTCGCATCCGCGACGCCGGCCGATTTCGGCGGCCGGCACTTCGGCACGCTCGCCGGGTTCGCGGCGATCCTCGCCGGCAGCGCGCTGCTGATCGCGCTGCATACGATGGTCAAGCACCAGGTGCTCGCGATCAACTTCCCGATGCGGCTGCGCTGGCTGTTTCACCGGCTGATGCTCGACCAGAGCCTGTCGTTCTACGCGAACGAGTTCGCGGGCCGCGTGACGACCAAGATCATGCAGACCGCGCTCGCGGTGCGCGATGCGCTGTTCATGTCGGTCGACGTCGTGATCGGCGTCGCCGCGTACCTGATCGGCATCCTCGCGCTCGCGGCCAGCTTCGACTGGCGGCTGATGATCCCGCTCGCACTGTGGGCGCTCGGCTACGGCCTGGCGTGCGCGTATTTCGTGCCGCGCCTCGGTGCCGTCGGCAGCCGCCAGGCCGATGCGCGCGCGCTGATGACGGGCCGCATCACCGACGCGTATTCGAACATCACGACCGTGAAGCTGTTCTCGCACACGCGGCGCGAAGCCGACCACGCACGCCGCGCGATGGAAGCGTTCAAGGCGACCGGCGACGCGCAGATGCGGCTCGTCAGCGCGTTCGAGGTCGTCAACCATCTGCTGTCGACGCTGCTGCTGGTCGGCTCGACCGGCCTCGCGCTGGTTCTGTGGATGCATGGCGAGGCGAGCGCGGGCGTCGTCGCCGCCGTGATCGCGATGGCGCTGCGCCTGTCGAGCTACTCGCACTGGATCATGTGGGAAATGACCGAACTGTTCGAGAACGTCGGCACGATCCAGGACGGCATCAACACGCTGACGAAGGTGCACAGCGTGGTCGACGCGCCCGACGCGAAGCCGCTCGTGGTGCAGCGCGGCGAGATCGTGTTCGACAACGTGCAGTTCGCGCACGAGGACAACGATCGCGCGGTGTTCGACGGGCTGAACCTGACGATCCGGCCCGGCGAGCGGATCGGCCTGATCGGCCGCTCGGGCGCCGGCAAGTCGACGCTCGTGAACCTGCTGCTGCGCTTCTACGACGTGGGCGGCGGCGCGATCCGGATCGACGGGCAGGACATCGCGCACGTGACGCAGGACAGCCTGCGCGGCGCGATCGGGATGGTCACGCAGGATACGTCGCTGCTGCACCGGACGATGCGCGAGAACCTGCTGTACGGTCGCCCCGACGCGACCGAGCGCGAGATGCACGATGCAGCCGTGCGCGCGGAAGCGTCCGAGTTCATCGAGCGACTGCGCGACCGCCATGGGCGTAGCGGCTACGACGTCGAGGTCGGCGAGCGCGGCGTGAAGCTGTCGGGCGGCCAGCGGCAGCGCGTCGCGATCGCGCGCGTGATGCTCAAGGACGCGCCGATCCTCGTGCTCGACGAGGCGACCAGCGCGCTCGATTCCGAAGTCGAAGTCGCGATCCAGCGCAGCCTCGACGACCTGATGCACGGCAAGACGGTGATCGCGATCGCGCACCGGCTGTCGACCATCGCGGCGATGGACCGGCTGATCGTGCTCGACGAAGGGCGCATCGTCGAGGAAGGGACGCACCAGCAGTTACTGCAGGCCGGGGGCATTTATGCGGCGCTGTGGGCGCACCAGAGCGGCGGGTTCCTCGGTGAAACGGCGGATGCGGAGAATGCGGAGCAGTAAGCCGCCCATCCGGATGCGCGAGACGCGCGGCCTCGTTGCCCAGGCCACGCGTCGCCCTCGACATTACAAGCGCACGATCGTCGATTTCAGCTCGGTGTACTTGTCGAGCGCATGCAGCGACTTGTCGCGACCGTTGCCCGACAGCTTGTAACCGCCGAACGGGAAGTTCATGTCGTCGCTGCCGTCGCCGTAACAGTTGACCCACACGGTGCCCGCACGCAGCCGCCGCGCCACCGCATGCGCGGTCGAGAGGTCGGCCGACCAGACGGCGGCGGCCAGTCCATACTCGGTGTCATTGGCGATCCGCACGGCCTCGTCGACATCGTCGAACACGATCACCGACAGCACCGGCCCGAAGATCTCCTCGCGCGCGATCTTCGCATCGGGCTTCACCTCGAACACCGTCGGCTCGACATAGAACCCGCCCGTGTCCTCCTTCACGCGCGCGCCGCCCGTCACGAGCTTGCCTTCGTCGCGCCCGGCGCCGATATACCCCATCACGCGGTCGAGCTGCATGCGATCGACGATCGCCCCCATCGTCACCGACGGATCGAGCGGATGCCCGGGCGCGAATCGTCGCGACGCCTCGACCAGCTTCGCGACGAATGCGTCCTTGATGTCGCGATGCACGAGCAGGCGCGAGCCGGCCGTGCACACTTCGCCCATGTTGAAGAAGATCGCGTCGGCGGCCGCCTGCGCGGCGCGGTCGAGATCGGGGCAATCGCGCAGCACGATGTTCGGCGACTTGCCGCCGAGTTCGAGCCACACACGCTTCAGATTGGATTGCGCGGCGCACGCCATGATCTGCTGCCCCGTGCGCGTCGACCCGGTAAACGCGATGCAGTCGACATCACGATGCAGCGCGAGCGCCCTGCCCGGCGCCGCGCCGCCCGGCACGACGCTGAACACGCCAGCCGGAATGCCCGCGTCGCACGCGAGCTGCGCAACGCGGATCCCGGTGAGCGGCGATTTCTCGGACGGCTTGAGCACGACACTGTTGCCGGCCGCGAGCGCCGGCGCGAATTTCCACGCGGCCATCAGCAGCGGGAAATTCCACGGCACGACGGCGGCGACGACGCCGATCGGCTCGCGCGTGACGAGCCCGACCAGATGAGGGTCGACCGGCGCGACTTCGCCGCCGACCTTGTCGATCGCTTCCGCATACCAGTCGACGCAATGCGCGGCAGCCGGCACGTCGATCGCCGTGGTATCGGCGATCGGCTTGCCGGTATCGAGCGTCTCGAGCAGCGCGAGTTCGTCGAGATGCTCGCGCATCAGCGCGGCCCAGCGCTGCAGCACGGCCTTGCGCGCACGCGGGTTCATGCCGGCCCAGCTCTGGGCGTCGAACGCGCGGCGCGCGGCCACCACCGCGAGGTCGACGTCGTCGGCGCCGCAATCGGCCACGCGCGCGAGCACGCCACCGTCGATCGGGCTCACGCAGGCGAAGGTCGCGCCGGATTGCGCGTGGCGCGCGTCGCCGTCGATGAACGCGCGCCCTTCGATCCGCAACGCGGCCGCGCGTGCCTGCCAGTCTTCGAATGTCGGTTGATTCATGCGTTTCCTCGTGAAAAGTCGCGGATCACGACCCGGTGACCGGATCGATCGGCGTGAAGATGCCCGCGCGCGCCTCGATCGCTTCGCCCGCGGCGAGACACAGCGCTTCCTGGAAGCGTCCCGCGACGAGCTGCACGCCGGTCGGCACGCCGTCGTGGATGCCGGTCGGCACCGACAGCCCCGGCAACCCGAGCAGCGCGGTCGCGAGCAGCGGCCCCTGCCGCTCGACGATCGCGCGCATCGCGTCGTCGCCGTGCTGATCCGCGTCGATCGCGAACGGCTGCGCGCACGACACCGGCATCAGCAGCAGCGGATAGCGCGCGAAGAACTGCTGCCAGTCGCGCAGCAGCGCGGTACGTCGCGCGAGGCCGTTCATGTAGCCCTCGAGATCCATCGGCTTCGCGAGACGACGCTGGCTCGCGAACGCGGTACGGATCGCCGCGTCGCCGTGCTGCATGATCACGTCGCCGAGGCCGCCGCGCGCTTCGTTGGTCACCAGGTCCAGCCACAGATCGCACGCCTCGGCGAACCGCGGCGGCGCCGCTTCCTCGACGAGGCAGCCGGCTTCTTCAAGCCAGCGCGCGGCCCGCCGGATCGCATCGACCACCACCGGATCGGACGGCACGCCCGGCAGCGCCGGGCACACGGCCACGCGCGCGGGGAACGCGGCTTCGTGCGCATTCGGCGCGACCGGCATCCACCATGCGTCGCGCGTGTCGCCTGCCGCCATCGCGTCGAGCGCGAGCCGCAGGTCGCCGACCGTCCGCGCGAGCGGCCCCTGGACGGATGCGAGCTGCACCGCGAGCGTGCGGTCCTTCGACTGCGTCGGGTTGTACGCCGGCACGCGTCCGGTGCTGGGCCGCAGCCCGGCGACGCCGCACGCATAGGCCGGGTAGCGGATCGAGCCGCCCAGGTCGTTGCCGTGCGCGATCGCGCCGATGCCGGCGGCCACGGCCGCGGCGGCACCACCGCTGGAACCGCCCGGCGTCAGCGATGCATTCCAAGGATTCGACGTGCGGCCGTGCAGGTCGTTGTCGGTGAACCAGCGGTACGAAAACGCCGGCGCATTGCTGCGCCCGATCACGATCGCGCCGGCCTTGCGCAGGTTCGCGGTCACCGGGCTGTCCTCGTGCGCGATCAGGTCGGAAAACGCGCGCACGCCGTTGGTCGTCGCATGTCCCGCCGTGTCGACGTTGATCTTCACGGTCACCGGCACGCCGTGCAGCGGGCCGACCGGTGCGGCGCGCGCGATCGCGGCATCGGCATCGGACGCGGCCTGCAACGCGCTGTCGGCCATCACGTCGACGATCGCGTTGATGGCGGGGTTCACCGCTTCAAGCCGCTGCAGGCAGCTGCGCGTGAGTTCAGTGGCAGACACGTCGCGACGCGCGACGCGCTCGGCCATTTCGGCCGCGCTGAGGCGCCACAATTCCTGGGTCATGGTTTGCTCCTCGTTGATCTCGATAGTTGTCCTGAACCGGCCGCGTTACGCGCCCGGCTGTCCGGCTTGCGGTGCGTGCGACGCATAGATCTTGCGGCACGTTTCGACGACTTCCCACGTGCCGCGAAAGCCCGGCGGGATCACGAAGCGGTCGCCGGCGCGCAGCACGCGCTCGCGGCCGTCCGCATCGCGCACGATCGTGACGCCGCTCAGCATCTCGCAATACTCCGACTCGTCGTACTCGATCGTCCAGCGGCCGGGCGTGCATGCCCATATCCCGCAACTGAACTGCCCGCACGGGCTGATGTAGTGATGCGACAGCGTCTGCTGCGGATTGCCGTCGAGCAGCAACCCGCTCGGCACGCGGCTCTGCGTGAGCTTCGCGGGTGCGCGCATCAGGTCGACGAGATGCGTGATGTTGGTCATGAGTGCCTCCAGGGCATGAGTGATTCGAAACGTTTCGGTGCCGCGCGGCCGGGTGAACCGCCCGCGCGGGTCAGAGCAGATCCATCATCCGGTGCCAGGTCATCGCGAGCGCCAGCATCGGCGTGCGCAGCGCGCGCCCGCCCGGAAAGTCGCGATGGCGGATCCGGCCGAACAGGTCGAAGCGCGCGGCCTGTGCATCGATCGCTTCCGCGATCAGCCGCCCCGCCAGGCCCGTCACGTTGACGCCGTGCCCGGAAAAGCCCTGCGCGAAATACACGGTCGGCTCGAGCCGGCCGAAATGCGGTGCGCGATTCATCGTCGCGTCGATCAGCCCGCCCCACGCGTAGTCGATCCGCACGTCGGCGAGCTGCGGGAACGTCTTCAGCATGTCGCGCCGCATCGCGGCCGCGAGGTCGCGCGGCGTGTCCGTCGCGCTGCTGGCCTTGCCGCCCCACAGCAGCCGGCGGTCGCGCGTCAGCCGGAAATAGTCGAGCGCGGAATTCGTGTCGCAGATCGCCGCATCGGCCGGCATCGTCTCGGCCGCGCGCGCGTCGCCGAGCGGCGCCGTCGCGATCAGGTACGTCGCGACCGGAATGATCTTGCGCGCCAGCGCCGGCGCCAGTTGCCCCAGGTACGCATTGCAGGCCAGTACCACATGACGGGCATCCACATGCCCGCGCGCGCACCTGACGCGGTGGTGCGGCGCGGCGCGATCGAGCGAAATCGCGGGCGTGTCCTCGTGGATCGTCACGCCGGCTTCGCGCGCCGCACGCGCGAGGCCGAGCGTGTAGTTCAGCGGATGCAGGTGGCCGCTGCCTTCGTAACGGAGGCCGCCGACGTAACGATCCGACGCGACGAAACGATGCATGTCGGCGCGCTCGACGACTTCGTAGCCGCGATAGCCGAAGCGGCTCGCCGCGGTATCGCGCCACGCGCGCAGCGCATCGAGATGGCGCGGCTTGTTCGCGGCGGTCAGGAAGCCGAAACTCAGGTCGCAATCGATGCCGTATCGCTCGACCCGCTGCCGGACGATCTCGATCGACTCCAGCCCCATCGCCCAGACGCGCCGTACGTCGTCTTCCGGCAGGTAGGCCGAGAACGTATCGATGTCGCACGCGTACCCGGCGATCAGCTGACCGCCGTTGCGGCCACTCGCGCCCCAGCCGATCTTCGATGCCTCGACGAGCACGACCGAATGGCCGCGCTCGGCGAGTTCGAGTGCCGCGGACAGGCCCGTGAGCCCGCCGCCGATCACGCAGACGTCGGCCGTCTCGGCCCCGTCGAGCGATGGATGCCGCGTACGGTCGTTCGCGGTTGCTGAATAGTAGGACTGAACATGTTGCTGGTTTTCGAACTTGAGCATGTGCAAGACTCGCGAACGGCGTCGCGTCAGAACGCGTAGATGAGTTGGGTGGCGAGCAGGTCGTTCGACTTCTCGTACGACCCGTCGTGACGCAGGAAGACCTTGTTGCTCGCCCAGTCGTGCCGGTATTCGACCTTCACCGTCACTTGCTGGGTCGGATAGAACAGCAGGTCGAACGCGGCGGCCTGCCGCGTCGCGCCCTTGCACTCGAAGCCGATGCCGCCGTTTGCCTTCGACAGCGCGAGGCAGTCCGCATCGATGCCGAAGCCGTTGTACGGATCCATCCCGTTGCCGTTCAGGCCGATCGACGAGCCGCCGCCGCCGTTCTTCCGGTTCACGAGCAGGTCGTAGCGCAGCGTCGCGCCCATGCGGCCGACCACCGGTGCGTTGAACTTGCGGTGCGCGAGCAACGACAGCCCGAACCACTGCGCGAGCCCGCCGTTGAACGCGCCGTGCTGCTGCTGGCCGTAGTCGAACTCGGCGTTGTACTGCGCATCGGCAAGCGTATAGGTCGCATCGGCCTCGGCAAAGAAGAACGCACCATATGCGCTCGGCGCGTTGCCGCCCACGCCGTAGCGCACGTTGCCGGTGGCCGGGTCGACCGCGCTCGGCAGCGTCTGGCGACCGATGCTGATCGAGCCGCCGACGTCGAGCGCGCTGCCGCGCAGGTAATCGACGCGTGCGGTGAAGGTCGGCACCTTGTTGCTCGTCGTGATCGGGTCGCCGAGCGCGTTGACGCCGGTCTGCGTGACCGCGCCCGCACTGCGGAACTGCTCGTTGCCGACGAAGAACTTCCACGCCCAGTGGCCGTCCGCGCTCAGGTAGTTGAGGCCCGCGCCGATCGACGAACCCGGATCGGAGAAGTCGTACAGCAGGTTGTGCGTGAGCGTCAGCATCTGGCTCGACTGCTGGTACTCGTAACCGGCGAAGCCCGTCACGAGCCCGCCGGTGAGCGCCGTCGTGCCCGACAGCGGCACGGTCAGCACGGCCGTGTTGATGATGTTCAGGCCACTCGCGCCGCTGCCCGTCATCATCGACAGGCCCGCGCCGCGGTTCGGCATCAGCGTGATTTCCGCGGACGGCGCGGTCGGGCCGACACCGAACGTCTTCTTGATGTCGAGGAACACATCGCCGAACGTGCTGTTGTAGTAGGTGTACGCGTTCTCGTGATTCGCGAACTGGAACGACGACGTGCCGGCACCCCGGTTGTATATGTAGGTCGGATCGAGGTAGCCCGTCACCGACAACCCGGCGATCGGGCCCGTGCGCGCGGCGTCGGTCAGCGAATCGACCTTCAGTTGCTGATTCGCGACTTGTTGCCGGATTTCCGACACGTCATCGTTGGTCAGCACGGCGGGCGCCTGCCCGTAGCCGGGTGTGGACGGGTCAGCCGCCGCGCCGGTCGCCGAATTCGACGCGTTCGCCACGGTCGACACAACCGGTGCGGCCGAAGGCTTCGCGCCGAGCTGCGATTGCAGCGCGCTCATCTGACGTTGCAGCACCGCGATCTGCTGCTGCAGCGTCCGGATCTGGTCGGCGCTCGAATTCGCCGCGGCCAGCCCCGGCAGCGCTCCGGCGATCAGCGCGCAGAGCATCTTCTTTTTCATGGAAAGTCTCCTGGTCGTTCGTCAGTGTTCGTCACTTCGTGGGATGCGGGATGCGGTCGTGCAGCGGCGGCGCGGCGGGCGAGCGCGCGGGCGGCATGGCGGACGGCGACGCGGGGGTGCCGGATACCTCGGCCGAGGACAGCGCGTGCCACGCCCGCATGTCACGCGCGTGCCGCCGCTCGCGGGCCAGCATCGCGCGGTTCACGACGACGACCCCGATCGTCACGACCGTGATGAACACCGTGGCGAGCGCATTCATCTCCGGGTTCAGCCCCATCCGCACGCGGGAAAACACGACGAGCGGCAGCGTGGTCGACCCGGGGCCCGACAGGAACGCGGACAGGATCACGTCGTCGATCGACACCGTGAACGCCAGCAGCCAGCCGGACACCAGCGCCTGCGCGATCAGCGGCAGCGTGATCACGAAGAACACCTTCCACGGCCGCGCGCCGAGATCGAGCGCGGCCTCCTCGATCGAACGATCGAGCTCCTTCACCCGCGACTGCACGATCACCGCGACGAGCGACAGGCACAGCATCACGTGGCCGATCCAGATCGTCAGCCAGCCGCGCCCGGCCGGCCAGCCGAAGGTCTGCTGCATCGCGACGAACAGCAGCAGCAGCGAGATGCCCTGTATCACCTCCGGAATCACGAGCGGCGCGTTGATCATCGCGGCATACAGCGTGAAGCCGCGAAAGCGCCCCATGCGGGCGAGCACGAAGCCGGCCCAGGTGCCGATCGCGACCGACGCGGTCGCCGTCAGCAGCGCGATCTTCAGCGACAGCCACGCGGCCGTGAGTAGTTCGTCGTCGTGCAGCAACGCGCCGTACCACTTCACCGAGAAGCCCGACCACACCGTGACCAGCTTCGACGCGTTGAACGAATACACAACCAGGCTGACGATCGGGATGTACAGGAACAGGAAGCCCGCGCCCAGCACGCACGCGGACAGGATGCGATTCGCGCGGGTCATGGCCGGGCCTCCCCTTCGGTCTGGCTGTAGTGGAGCAGCGCCATCGGCACGAGCAGCAGCAGCACCATCGTCACCGTCACCGCGGACGCCATCGGCCAGTCCATGTTGTTGAAGAACTCGTCCCACATCACGCGGCCGAGCATCAGCGTGTTCGCGCCACCGAGCAGTTCGGGGATCACGTATTCGCCGACCGCCGGGATGAACACGAGCAGGCTGCCCGCGACGATGCCATTGCGCGACAGCGGCAACGTGATGCGCCAGAACGCGGACCACGGCGTCGCACCGAGATCGTTCGCGGCTTCAAGCAACGTGAGATCCATCTTCACGAGGTGCGCATACAGCGGCATCACCATGAACGGCAGGTACGAATAGACCATCCCGATGTAGACGCCCGCGTCGGTGTGATACAGGCGCAGCGGTGTCGCGATCATGCCGAGCGCCGCCAGCACGTGGTTCAGCAAGCCGTCGTCCTTCATGATCCCGACCCACGCATAGACGCGGATCAGGAACGACGTCCAGAACGGCAGCATCACGGCCATCATCAGCACGTTGCGGCGGGCCGGCGCCGAGCGTGCAATGAAATACGCGATCGGGTAGCCGACCAGCAGGCACATCAGCGTCGATGCCGCGGCCATCTTCAGCGAGCTGACGTAGGTGTTCAGGTACAGGTCGTCCTGCAGCAGCAGCGCGTAATGCTTCAGCGACAGCACGACCTGCACGGTGCCCGCCTCCAGCCGCGCGAGCGCGGTGTACGGCGGGATGCCGAGCATCTGGTCGGCGAAGCTGATCTTCAGCACCAGCACGAACGGCAGCGCGAAGAACACCGCAAGCCACACGAACGGCACGCCGATCGCGACGCTGCGGCCCGACGGCAGGAAGCGCGACAGCAGCGCGAAG
>NZ_JAAGPH010000164.1:0-16252 GCF_017104705.1 Burkholderia sp. Se-20373
TGCGCTTCCGATTGCGGTGCCGGTGCCGGTGCGGGAGCCGGTGCCTGGGCCGGAGTCTGCGGTGCGGCTGCCGCGCCGTTCGCCGGTTGCGCACCATGCTTGCGAAGGCCACCGCGGCCTTCCATGTTGCCCGTCGCATACACGTCGATTTCGTTCGGCTTCGTGAAGCTGTCGGTCGGCAGCGGCACGTCGGCGGTCTGCAGCGGCTTCACCAGGTGCGGCGTGATCACGAAGATCAGCTCGGTACGGTCCTGCTGGAACGATGTGCTGCGGAGCAGCGCGCCGAGCACGGGAATTTCGCCGACACCCGGGAGCGCCTTCAACGCGCCGGTCCCGTTGTCCTTGATCAGCCCGCCGATCGCGAACGTTTCGCCGTCGCCCATCTGCACCGTCGTCGATGCGCGCCGCGTCGTGATCAGCGGCAGGATCGACGTGCCGCCGATGTTGGTCGCGCTCAGCGTGACGCCCGTCTGCGACAGCTCCGACACTTCCGGCGCGACCTTCAGGCTGATCCGGCCATTGCCCAGCACGGTCGGCGTGAACTTCAGCGCGACGCCGAACTCCTCTTCCTGCAGCGTGATCGACGAGACGCCGTTGCTGCCGCTCTGCGGGATCGGGATGAAGATCTTGCCGCCCGCGAGGAACGTCGCTTCCTGGCCGCTGATCGTCACGAGATTCGGCTCCGCGAGGATCTTGACCAGGTTGTCGGTGTTCTGCGCGTCGGCCGCGAGGTTGAACGGCTTGTTGTTCGCCTTGCTGAAGGCGATCCCGGTGGCGACGCCCGCGAGCAGGTTGCTGACCAGCGCGCCGCTCCACGAACCGAACCCGCCCTGGATGTTGAGCGCGCTGCCCATCTGGTTGATCAGCGTCTTCGACACCTCGGCCACCTTCACCTCGAGCATCACCTGCTGCGGCGACGTGACGTTCAGCATGTTGAGCACCCCGCCCGCCTTGCCGCCGCCGGCCGGATCGCCCGCGCTGTCGCCGTACGCATGGGCGATCTGCACGGCCTGCTGCGCGGCCTGCGAGCTCGACACGGTGCCGGCCAGCACGATCGTGCCGGCGGCGGTCGACACATGGATGTCGCGCTCGCTCGGCATCAGCTGCATCAGCGACGCCTGCAGGCCGCCGGCATCCGCGCCGACCGCGACGTCGATCACGCGGCATGCGCCGCTCTTGCCCTGCACGATCATGTTGGTCGTGCCGACCGCGAGCCCGAGGATGTACAGCGTCTGCGGCGACACCATCGTGGCCTGCGCGACGGCCGGATTGCCGATCGTCCGATTACGGACCGGCTCCGGCATCGGCACCAGCAGCGACTTGCCGAGCGGCACGCTGACGCTGGTCGATTCGCGCACCGCGCCGACGCAGTTCGGTCCGCGCAGCGGCCCCGCCGCCGCGGCGGGCGCGGCCGCCGCCACCGGCGCCATGCTGATCGTCATCTGCATCGGCCCCTTGCCGACCGCGGCCGGCGCGCTGGCGCCGCCCTTGGTCAGCGCGGCCGACTCGACGCCTTCCTGCGCGAGTGCGCCATAAACGGTCAGCCATCCCGAACAGAGGATCGCGGCCATCATCGTGCCCCGTGCGACGCGTGTCTGCAGCGGGCCGGTACCTGTGCATTGCGGTTTGATCTTCATTTCGTCTGATCCCCCGAGAGACCGGCGCCGTGCCGGTTATCGACTTCCAGGGCCGCCGCGCGTTGCCGGCGGCCGTTTATGTGGCTTCAATGAACTGATTCAGAAACACTCGACGCTGCCCTTCACGCCCGTCAGCACGCCGACGCAGTCGCGCCGCACTTCCGGCGCCGCGTGCGATGCGACGTGCACGCGCACCGTCTTCACGCGGGCCGGTGCCGGCGGCGCTTCGGGTGCGGGCTCCTTGCCGAGCAGCGTCAGCTTGGTGGCCCCGTCGGTGTTCAACGTCTTCTGGTCGACCTGGTTGCGCAGCACGAGCGACAGCGTGCCGACGCTGCGCGCGAGGTCGAGCCGCTCGGCCTGGTCGGGCGTGACTTCCAGCGTCACCGCGTTGACGACCTTCGGCGCCGTGTCGTCGCGGCTGACCTGCTGCGCGACGGCAAGCACGAGGATGTGCTCGAGCACGATCTTCGAGATGCTCTGCCCGTCGGTCTTGCCCTGTTGTTCCTGCGTGTTGACGATCACGTCGACGTAGTTGCCCGGCAGCGCGAAGCCCGCGACGCCGACCACGTCGTTCACGCGCACCGTGATCGCGCGGCTGCCGTCGGCGATGACCGCGGACAGCCCGCCCTTCGTGCCGACCGGCGCGAGCTTCGACTCGATCACCGGCTCGCCGCGTGCGAGGCTGGTGCGCACGACGCGCCCTTCGAGCCCCTTCGTATCGGTGAACGCGCCGGTGGGCACGCTGCCCGACGGCCAGCTGACCATGTGGATCTGGTTCGGCCCGAGCGGTTCGCCCAGGTTCAGGTCGGTGGTGGCCACCGCGACCGGCGTGACCGAGCTCGTGGATGTCTGCACCAGCCAGTGGGACGCGAACACGACCGCGGCAAGACCCGCGACCATCGCGACGACCAGCATCATGACCGCTCGACTGTTTTTCATGGCAATGCTCCTCGACGAATCGTGAAAGAAACGGCTCAACCGGTGACGTAGGTGCGCCCGCCGCGCTCGACGGGCGGCGGATGGTTGCCGTCCCGTTCAGGCACCGTGCCGAAATAGCTCGCCCATGCGTCGTACAACGCGTCGTGCGTCACCTCGGGCGGATCGCCGCGGTAATGCGCGCCGGCGGCCACGAGACGCAGCAGGTCCGCCGGGAAACAGGCGAGAAACGCCTTGCCGGTCGGCAGGTGCAGCCGATGCAGCAGGTAGTCGAATGCATCGCTCGCCGAGACGAGCCCGAGCGATGCGCAGGCCGCGTTGTACACCGCGCGGTAGTCGTCGATCGACATCGCGCCGACGTGCAGCTTCGAACCGAGGCGGCGCAGGAACGCGTCGTCGCCCAGTTGCTCCGGCGACAGGTTGCTCGAGAACACCGGCCAGACGTCGAACGGCATCACGAAGCGGTTGCCGGATTCGAGCGTCAGCAAATCGACGCCGCGATCGAGCGGGCGCAGCCAGCGATTGAGCAGGTCGCGCGGCTCGACGCGCTGGCGGCCGAGATCGTCGACGACGTACATGCCCAGGTTCGCCTTCATGTGCGGCGGCGCCTGGTAGAAGCCGGCGGTCTCGTCGCGGCGCAGGTCGAGCTCGTCGAGCGTCAGTTCGCCGCCCGACATCACGACCGGCCGGTGGCACAGGCGCCAGCGGCGATCGACCGACAGGCCGCCGGACGGCGTGTCCGCGTCGACGTGCACGAGCGGGTCGTAGATCTGGATCACTTCGCCGGCCGCCCAGATCGCGTACGGCACCGGCACGCGGCCGCGCATCAGCGAGCCGAGCCGCTCGGCGAGGAAGGTCTTGCCGCTGCCGGCCGGGCCGTGGATCAGCAGCGGACGGCCCGCGTTCAGCGCGGCAGCCGCCGCATCGAGCAGCGACGTGTCGATCACGACCCCTTCGAATGCCGCCCACACTTCGTCCTGGCTGATGCGCAGCTTGCGTACCGAATGCGCGTCCAGGCACGCGATATACGCATCGAGCGTCACCGGTGCGGGCCCGCTGTAGCCGCTGCGCGCCCGTTCTTCCAGCGCGAGCACGCGGCCCGCGTCGGTCAGGCGGAACGTGACGTCGAGATCGGTCGCACCGCGGTGCGTGAGCTCGACCAGATGCTCGCGCACCAGGAATGCGAAGACGTCGTCGAGCACCGCGAGCGACAGGCAGTGCCGTTCGACCAGGTCGCCGTACGACGGGCGGCCGAGCATCAGCGTCGACTTCAGCACGAGGCCGGCAACGAACGTCATGCTCAACCCGGTTTCCTCGAGCGAGCGCGGCGCCACCGGCAACTGCGCGCCCAGCTTCGTATGCACTTCCCGCGACGGCAACGGATCGGGCAGGCGTGCCACCTGTGCGTCGCGTCTCGGTTCGGTGTGATTCGTGTTCATGATCGTTGCGTCCTCGTTGCGGATGTGTCGCGCTATGCGCACGACGCGAACAGCATGCCCAGCGTGCCGGCCGCGATCGCCACGCCGTACGGCAGCGTGCCGACCGATGCGATGTCGACGGGGCCGCCGGCGGCCTCGGCGCTCGCGCCTCGCGAGCGCAACGCGATCAACACGCGCACGTTCGCCCACATCTGGCGCATCCGCCCGCGCAGCAGCGCGAAGGCGATGGCGCCGATCCCGCCGGCCAGGAAGGTGGCCAGCACGATGTAAAACGTCATTTCCGCGCCGACCCAGGCGCCGATCGCGAGCATCAGCTTCACGTCGCCGGCGGCCATGCCGCGCAACAGGTAGAACGGCAGCAGCATGCCGAAGCCGGTCGCGGCGCCGGCGAGCCAGCCGAGCGCACCGGCCACGACGCCGTGCAACAGGCACTGGGCAACCAGCGCGCCGGCCAGGCCGAGCAGGACGAGACGGTTCGGAATGCGACGGGTCGCGATGTCCGTGCTGGCCGCGGCGACCGCGAGCAGCGTCACGCACAACGGAACCGGGTAAGGCGGCGCAACGGGGAGCATGGCGAACCTCGCAGTCGAAACGGTGGAATCGGTGGAATCGGTGGATCAGGAAACCATTGCCAGCGCGGTGGCCACGGCAGCCGTCACGGCCGTTGCGATCACCTCGTACGTATCGGCAAGCGAGCCTTTCAGCGTGACGACGCTGCCCAGCACCGCCACGGCGAACATCGCGCCGAGCAATGCATATTCGATCGACGTCACACCCTGCTCGTCGCTGATCCAGCGACGTACGACGCGCATCGTGGCTTGCATGATGGTCTCCGGTTCCGGGTTGATCAGATGACCGGGGACGGCTCGAGCGCTGCACCGGCCGAGCCGTCCGCGGCACGATCCATCAGATGGCTGCGACCGCCGAATCGAGGTCGTCCGCGATCGTGGTGAACACGGTCTTGAGGTCCTTGCCGACCGTCGTCAGCGCGGCGATGATGCCGATGGCGATCAGTGCGGCGATCAGGCCGTATTCGATGGCGGTCACGCCGTCTTCATCACGGATGAAACGGCTGGCTTGTTGAATGAACTTGGACATGATGATCTCCTTGCGTAGTCACTTTCAGATCCCTCGCGTGCCGGCAGGATCGATCGATCCGGCATCGATACGTCGAGGCATGGTGTTAATGCCGTGTGGTGCCAACGAACGAATCGGGCGACCCGTTCGCCGCACCGTCCATCAAATCGCAGCTACTATCGAATCCAGATCGTCGGCGACCGTGCTGAAGACGGTCTTCAGATCCGTACCGACCGTCGTCAACGCGGCGACGATGCCGATCGCGATCAGCGCGGCGATCAGGCCGTATTCGATGGCCGTCACGCCGCCCTGATCCTCGACGAGCCAGGCGATCTTCTCGATGATTCTTGACATGAGCATTCTCCTTTCGGACTGCTATTAAATACCCTTCGTCCGTCAGGACGTCGGGGGTGGGCACCACCGGCACTACTCGAAAAATCGGAACGCGTCGCTCAGCTGCGGGAGCGGGGATAGACATCCCTGCCCGTGCGAACGGGTATCGGTGAGGCAGTGAGCGAGATAGGCGTGTACGGTGCGACCGGCCGGATAAACCGCGCGACCGG
The DNA here is from genome assembly GCF_017104705.1 of Burkholderia sp. Se-20373. Lineage (NCBI taxonomy): Bacteria > Pseudomonadati > Pseudomonadota > Betaproteobacteria > Burkholderiales > Burkholderiaceae > Burkholderia > Burkholderia sp. Se-20373. The sequence continues at coordinate 5,653 of NZ_JAAGPH010000164.1, forward strand.
ATCGACCCGAACGGCACGACGGCCATTCGACGCATGGAGTCCTGTTGAACGGGAGACAAACTCCCGGAAAATCCGCAATGTGTCTTTAATGCGGTTTGCGATCCGCAATATGCCGTGGTCTTTCATTTTTATTCCCCATATGCTGCCATGCCGATTTCTTATTGCCCTGACGATACCGGGTCTCATCGGTCATTCGACGAAGTCTTGCTCGGTTGATCGACCTGGAGCGGCGTGTTCCCCGTCGTGCTCCGGCCTTCCTTTCCGCCGGTGATTCCGAAGCGGGTTCCGTCCGACTTTGCTGGAACCGCCCGGTCGTCACCTCGTCGACTGCCGTGCCAACGCTTACGCAAAGAGCAGGCCACCCGGAACGAAATCCAGGCGTATCAAGCGTTCCAGCGATGCCCATCCTCCCCGGCCCGAGGCGCGATGCGCGAAATGTTTCAAAATTGATATATCCGCCCGCGCATCCGTTGCACGCCTGAACGCCCGCCGCCGCGCTGCAACAAGGGTCTCAATTTTTTTCTCGGGACTTTCCCGAACACGTCAGGGCGCTCGCGCGCCGCGGTATCGGCGGCACGCGAACCCGGTGAAAAACGCGGAATGTTTCAAGCCAGATACATGAAATCCGTTCGCGCCGTTTTCTCATACGTGAAAACGCGGTTTTCACGCGTATCGCTGAACAATTCAAATACCCGCCGTCCGTGCGCGATTTGCATCACGCGATTTTTTCTTCAACAATGAATTCACCGGACAACGCGATTTCAGCGATTCGATCCGCGGGCACGACAACATGAAAACGGCTGTGAAATACCACGCAGCCTTCACTACAGACGGGGAATCATGTACACAGCCAACCGTGAAATGCGCGGGCGTGCAATACGCCGCATCCAATGGCTGACAGCCGATCGGATCATTCCGTACAGCTGCATCATGCTGATGCTCTTCACCGCGTTGCTGATCGTGTGGGGTATCGTGACCGACGGCTTCACGTCGACCACCACGGTCCGCCCCGGCACCGACTTCTCCGTCTTCTGGACCGCATCGCATCTCGTGTTGCAAGGCCACGCCGCATCGGCCTACGACATGTCGTTATTCAAGCAGGCCGAGTTCGCGCACTTCGGTGCGTCGCTGCAGCACCAGCCGCTTCCCTGGCTCTATCCGCCGACGATGTTGCTGTTCATCGCGCCGCTTGCCCTTGTGCCTTTCCTGCCCGCGTATTTCCTCTTTTTGGCGGGCAGTCTTTTATGCTACGCGTTCGCCGTCTCGCGGTTGTCGGGATTGCGCGCGCATCTTCCCCATCCGCGCGCCGCCACGCTCGTCGTGGTCGCGTATTCGGGGGTGTGCCTGTCCGCGCTGTTCGGCCAGAACAGCGTCCTGACCGCCGGCCTCGCCGCGCTCGCGCTGCATCTGCTGGGCAAGCGCCCGGTCGTGGCCGGCGTGGTGATCGGGTTGCTTGCGATCAAGCCGCAACTCGCCGTCGTGTTCCCGTTCGTGCTGATCGCCGCGCGGGCATGGCGCACGTTCGCGGCGGCCGCGCTGAGCGCGACGCTGTTCGCGGTGGCCGGGATTGCACTGACCGGCCCCGGCGCGCTGCACGGCTTGAGCCAGGCCATGTCGACGGTACGCGACATGCATTTCATGCTCGCGTCTTACTGGCTCGCGTCGCCGACGCCGTTCGCCGCGTTGCGGCTCGCCGGTGCGCCGGTGGCCGCCGCGCTGGCCGCGCAAGCGGCAGTCGCACTGCTCGCGATCGCCGCGGCCGTCGATGTATGGCGCCGTACGCCCGACATGCGCCTGCGTGGCGCGGCGCTGGCGGTCGCCACGCTGTTGACGACGCCCTATCTGTGGCATTACGAACTGACGTGGCTCGGCATCGCGATCTTCTGCCTGATCGCGCACGGCCTCGACGAAGGCTGGCTGCCCGGCGACCAGGGCATCCTCGTGCTCGCGTGGCTGCTGCCGGCCTTCGAGATGTTCAACCGGTTGACGAAGCTGCCTCAGATCGGGCCGGTCGTGCTGCTCGCGGTGCTGTTCGTCGTCGTGCGTCGCGCGTCCCTCGCGTCACGGAATACGCGATGAAAGCGCCTTCGTTCGCCCGCCACGCGCATGCCGCCACCGATGTGCATCCGGAACTCCCGATCGCGGGCCCGCGCCGCTATCCGCACTGGCTCAATCGCGAACGCGTGCGCCTTTATGCGGCCGCCGTGCTGATGGCGGAACTGCTGTTCATCGGCATCTATTCGATCCGCGTGTTCCTGTCACACACCGGCGCACCGGAACCGCTGTCGCCGGATTTCTCGCCGATCTGGAGCGCGGCGTGGCTCGCCGCCCACGGGCATGCGGCCGATGCCTGGCATTTTCCCGCGCTGTTCGCAGTCCAGAAGCTCGCGATTCCGGCGTTGACCCTCGCGGACGGCACAATGCCGTGGCTCTATCCGCCCTCCATGCTGCTGCTCGTGCTGCCGCTCGGCTGGCTGCCGTACACGCTGGCGCTCGTGCTGTGGCTCGCGCTCACGTATGGGCTGTTCGCGGCGACGATCCACGCGACCGTGCAGCGCGATGCCGCGTGGCTGTGCGCGCTCGCGTTCCCCGGCGCGTTCCTCACGGTGATCGTCGGGCAGACCAGCCTCTTCACCGCGTTGCTCGCCGGCGCCGGCCTGCTCGCGCTGAACCGCCGCCCCGTGTACGCCGGGATCTGCTTCGGTTTGCTGACGATGAAGCCGCAGCTCGCGGTGCTGTTCCCGCTCGCGCTGCTGTGCGCGGGTCAATGGCGCGCACTGGCCGCGTGGGCCGCGACGCTCGCGTGCAGCGTCGCGCTTTCGACCCTCGCGTTCGGGTTCGGCCCGTGGCTCACGTTCGCGCATGTGATCGACAACGTCTACGCGATCGTCGGCGCCGGCCAGGCCAGGCTCGTGCGCATGCCGTCGGTGTTCGCGCTCGCCACGCTGGCAGGCTGGCCCGCCATCGTCGCGAACGGCCTTCAGCTGCTGTCGGTCGCGACCGCGGCCATCGCCGTCGTCTACGCCTGGCGCGGCGCCTGCTCGTACGCGCTGCGCGCCGCGACTCTCGCGTGCGCCTGCCTGCTCGTCAGCCCCTATCTGTACGACTACGACCTGACCTGGTACGGCATCGTGATCGCGTGGTATGCGCGCTATGCATGGACGCACGGCTGGCGCCGCTTCGATCGCGAATGGCTGCTGCTGCTGTGGCTGATGCCGCTCGCGGGGCTCGCAGTCGTGCCGCATCTGTCGTTCCAGTTCATGCCGCTCGTCACGCTGGCGTCGCTCGGGCTGCTCGTCAGCCGGATCGCCCGGGAACGGCACGACGTGCCGTCGATGCCGGACACCCGCGACAACTCGACCGAAACCGCGTTCACGCATCAGGTCCGAACGCACCACCGCCCGGCGTACGAAATGCGCCGCACCGGCCGACCGACCATCGGCGCGCATCGGTGAAACGACATCACAAGGGGAATCATCATGCGGGAACCTCTCCATGCACCGCTCATCTCGCTGGTCGTGCCGTTCTATAACGAAGGCGAGGCCGTTGAGCACTTCTTCGACGTCGTGATGCCGCTGATGACGTCCATCGACGCGATCCGTTTCGAGATCGTCTGCGTGAACGACGGCAGCCGCGACGACACGCTCGACCGGCTGATCCGGATCAGCACCGCCGAGCGGCGCGTGCGCGTGATCGACCTCACCCGCAACTTCGGCAAGGAAGCCGCGCTCACGGCCGGCCTCGACGAAGCGCTCGGCGATGCCGTGATCCCGCTCGACGCCGACCTGCAGGATCCGCCGAGCCTGATCCCCGTGATGATCGAGCACTGGCGCGACGGCGCGGAAGTCGTCGCGGCGAAGCGCAGCAACCGTGCGTGCGACTCGTACGCGAAACGCACGGCGGCCGCGATCTACTATCGCGTGCACAACCTGCTGTCGGACGTGAAACTGCCGGAGAACGTCGGCGATTTCCGGCTGATGGACCGCAAGGTCGTGAACGCGCTGCGCAACCTGCCCGAGCGGCATCGCTTCATGAAGGGGTTGTTCGCGTGGGTCGGCTACCGCACCGTGATCGTCGAATACCAGCGCGACGCGCGCAGCGCCGGGCACTCGAAGTTCTCCGGCTGGAAGCTGTGGAATTTCGCGCTGGAAGGCATCACCAGCTTCAGCACCGTGCCGCTGCGCAGCTGGACCTACATCGGCGTCGGCATCGCCACGCTCGCGTTCCTGTACGGCGCGTTCATCATCTTCCGCACGCTGCTGTTCGGCAATCCGGTGCTCGGCTACGCATCGCTGATCTCGGTCACGCTGTTCATCGGCGGAATCGAGCTCATCGGGATCGGGGTCGTCGGCGAATACGTCGGGCGAATCTACGACGAGTCGAAGCAACGGCCCGTCTACCTGATCCGCCGCCGCTACCAGGCGCACGGCAAGGTGATCGAACTCCCGGTCGCGCGCGATGCACGCCGCCAGATCGCCCGTCGGCGCGTGCAGCCGACCCGTGCGCGGATCGGCGCACGCTGACCCGCGCCGACGCGCCATGATCGCCCTGCTCCATGCCGAGCGCACGCGGCTCGTGCGCTTCGGCGTGTCCGGGCTCGGCTCGACCGCGATCCACACGCTGGTGGCCGCGGCGCTGTTCGCGCGGTTCGATGCGACGCTGGTGACGGCGAACGCGATCGGCTTCCTGTGCGCGACGGCCTTCTCGTATCTCGCGAATACGCTGTGGAGCTTCTCGTCGACGGTGGGCACGCGCAACGCGATGCGCTTTCTCGCGGTTACGCTGGCCGGCTTCGTCGAAACGATGCTGCTCGCGCGTGCGGCCGAAGCACTCGAAGTCTCCCGCGGGATGAGCATCGTCGCGATCGCGCTGCTGGTTCCGCCGACCACGTTCGCGCTGCACCGGCTGTGGACCTACCGGTAAGCCATCCGCCCGCTTTCCGCCCCGGAATTAATCGGCCACTCCATTAACAGGTTCAATGTCGTTATATTTATGTAACGCATCGCGCCGATTGAATCCGATTTCAAAATTACCGTTTGAAATAATATTAATACCCTGTTTACTTTTACAGCTTCCGGAATTAACCGAACGGGATAATCTGCATTCGCCATCTCGCCTGCACGTGCCTTGATCGGAACGAAGCCTTGCAGGACAAGGCGATGGCGGCCGCACGAAGCAATTCGCGCAACAATAAGTCCCATTCATTCAAACGGGAGCTTCTATGTCACGCGTCACCGATGTGCTCGTCTCTTTCGATACCGAAACCATTCTCAAAAAATATCCGAATCCCAGCAAGAACCCGGCCGCGCCGACGCTGATCGATTGGCGCTATGTCTATATGGTGACCAACCAGGACAACGTCATCTCCGGGCAGGCGGGCGGCGAGCTCGACCTGAAGGCGCAGGTCGGCGACCTGATCCGCTGGCGTGAAACGAGCCTGTCGCTGGGCTTCGAGAACCAGGTCGTGTTCTACAAGTTCGTCGGCAACGTCGGCAACGAACTGATCTCGACGCCGACGCCGCGCGTCGCGGAAGCGTCCATTCCGGTGCCGAACACCAGCAAGCCCGAGGTGCCGACCTGCCAGAAGGTCGCGAACTACTACTGGTCGTCGGAATGCCTGAAAGTCGGCCGCGTGACGTACCACTTCCAGTTCCAGATCATCGATCGCAACTGCCAGAGCCAGGGCTGCTTCTCCTGGGATCCGTTCATCTCGATCCATAACTGATCGCGGCAGGCGGGCGGCCGCGCGGCGGCTGCCCGCGTCATCCACTTGTTGCGGAGGAAGCGCTCATGTCTGGTCTTCGTTGCGATGTGCTGGTGATCGTCGACGCCGTCACGCTGCTGTCGGCCTACCCGGAGGCAAGCCGCGACCCGGCCGCGCCGACCGTGATCGACGGCCGGCACCTCTATGTGGTGAGCCCTGGCGACGCCGCGCAGCTCGGCCACAACGACAGCCGCCTCTTTACCGGCCTGTCGCCGGGCGACCAGCTGCGCCTGCGCGAAACCGCGCTGGCCTTGCGTGCCGAGGTCAGCGTGCTGTTCGTCCGGTTCACGTTGAAGGAGGCGGGCATCGTCGCGCCGATCGAACCCGAAGTGCGCGACGCGGCCACGCCCGTGCCGAATGCCGACGACCTGCTGCATCCGCCGTGCCATCCGATGAAGGACCACTACTGGCGCAGCGACGTGCTGGCCGCGGGCGCCACGACGTGTACGGCCGACTTCGGCGTATACGACCGCGACGGCAACGTATCGGGCTATTTCCGCTGGGAAACGTCGATCGAGATCGCGGGGAGCGGGCCGGACACGAAGCAGCCCGGTTTCAAGCCGTCGTCGGATCGCAATGGTCACTTCACGCTGCCGCCGAATACGGCATTCAAGGCGATCTTCTATGCGAATGCCGCCGACCGGCAGGACCTGAAACTCTTCGTCGACGATGCGCCGGAACCGGCCGCATCGTTCGTCGGCAACAGCGAGGACGGCGTCAGGATGTTCACGCTGAACTCGAAAGGCGGCAAGATCCGGATCGAGGCGTCGGCCAACGGCAGGCCATCCGCGACCGATGCTCGCCTCGCGCCGCTGTCCGCGGGCGACTCCGTCTGGCTCGGCTGGCTGGGTGCCGAGGACGGCGCCGATGCCGACTACAACGACGGGATCGTGATCCTGCAGTGGCCGATCACGTGAGCGTCGCGGCAAGCGGCACGCGGGCGGTTCAGGTACGCGGCAGCCCCGGCGGATTGGTCCGCGACCGCTCGATCGCTTCGGCGTCGAGGCTCCAGCGGCCGAGCACCTTCCGGTAGCTGCCGTTCGCGATCAGCGCATTGATCGCGACCGTCAGCGGATCGGCGAGGCCGCTGCCCTTGCGCGTCGTGATCGCGATGTCGGCGGTGCGCGGCCAGCCGCCGCTCACCGTGCCGATCAGCTTCGCATCGCCGCGCAGCGACGCCTGGTACGCGAGCATCGAATTCACGCTGAAGATCGTGTCGACGCGCCCCGATTGCAGCGCGACCCAGCGCTCGGCCGCATCCGCGTAATACTGGATCTCGACCGGCGCGAGGCCGCGCGCGACGTTCTGCCGGTTCCACTCGAGCAGGATCTTTTCCTGGTTCGTGCCCGAATCGGTCACGACGCGCAGCCCGGCCACATCTTTCGGCTCGCGGATCGCGGCGATCCGGCTGCCGTTCTTCACGTAGAAGCCGAGCTGATCCTTCCGGTAGGTCGAGAAGTCGAATTTCTCCTTGCGCTGTTCGGTCACCGTCACGTTGGAGATCACCGCGTCGACCTTGCCGGACTGCAGCGCGAGCGGCCAGTCGGCCCACGACAGCGGCACGAGCTTCAGCTTGCGGCCGATGCTGTCGGCCACGAGCTGCGCGAGATCGGGATCGAAGCCGACCACCGTTCGCGCATCGGTCGCATAGGTGCTGAGCGGCGGCAGGTTCGGCGCGATGCCGATCGTCAATGTGTTCGCTTCCGCAAACCGGAAGCCGGCCGGCAAGGCCTGCTCGACCGCCGGGTTCACGGTGCCGCGCTGGCGGCCGGGCTGCTCGGGGCTCAGGTCGAACGTCGCGGCCTGCGCGGCCACGCTGCCGCCGATCAGGACGGCTGCCAGCACGCGAACGACGCGCACTGCGGGAAATGCTGTTCTTTTCATATATTCCGGATTCCTTTTTTTGATGACGCGTGCGCGGAACGCGGACGGGGCCGAACGATTTTCACCGTCCGTCGCCGCCTGGCGTTCCAGGCCCGCTCAGGCGGGCGTCGCCTCGAGTTCGGCCGCGGCCGCGCGTTGCGTCACCGGCTGGGCGACCGGCTGCGGGCGCGCCGCTTGCGACTCGCCCGCATACAGCGCCTTCGGATCGAACACGCGCGCCTGCAGCGGCGTGAACGCGCGGAAGTTCCACAGGCTGCGCGCGACGAACACGCGCTGCACCCAGCGCAATGCCCGGTCGTTCTCGTCGTATTGCGGATCGAAACGGTCGCGCGAATGCAGCGTGAAATGATTGTTGATCAGCACCAGCTTGCCCGGTTGAATCTGCACGCCGAACGACACCTCGCGCACCGCGCGGTACAGGTTGGCCAGCGCCTCCTGTGCGCGCGTGTTGACCGCCAGCACCATGTCCGGATAGAACGCGACCGTCACGCGCGGCGCATCGAGCGGCCCCGACAGCACCGCGCTCAGGTCGGTGTTGTCGCGCGGCGTCGGCGCCGCCCCGCGCCACCGGTACGGCACGCGGATGATGTAGTGCTCGCCGTAGAGTTGCGCGATATCGTCCGGCGACAGCAGCTGCAGCGCACGACGCGCATCGGCGAGCCGCGTGTACGGGCCGCCGCCGGCTTCGCTGCGCACGCCGAGCAGCAGCAACGCGAACGGCGACGTGTCGCCTTCCGGCATGTGCGCCTGCGCGGCGTTCTCGATATGGAAATCGAGCTCGACCTCGGAGCCCAGGCCCGTATAGTCGCGCGCGGTCGCCTTGTGCGGCGTGAGGTTGTTCACGAGCTCGCGGCCTTCGTGCGCGATCGAATACGGCTCGCCGGCCAGCGTGCTCAACGCGACCAGCACGTTCTCGCTCAACACGCCGGCCTTGAACGAGCGGCCGGTTTCCTCGAACCTCGGGCTGCCCGTCACGTCGTCGTCGATCGGCAGGTTGTCGATCTCGATCGAGCCGTGCGCATCGGCGGTGGGCGCCTTCGCGCGATCGAACGCGTCGACGACCCGGTCGGGAAACGCGGTGTAGGCTAGTTTGCGCACCGCGCTGATGTAGCCCGCGCCGCCGGCCGGATCATAGGGCAGTGCGCCGAGCGTCGTGCGGATATGACTGGATTCCGCTGCCGTCAAAACGATGCGTTCATCTGCGAGATAGGTCATAGGTCTCTCGTATAAAGATCGGGGGTCGATAAGCGGTATGGCACTACCGCCGCGCGTGGCCGTCCTCGGGGCGCAGCGCTCGACAAGACTAGGAGACCGTCATTGCATTGCGAAATGATATTAATTCGATTGCAAACAAAAATTTTAGATATAAGTTCAGCAACGCGTCGAGCGGCGGGCCGCGTCGTTCGCACCGTCGCTTAACACGAATGGTTGTTAAATAATCGCCGGTTATTATTTGTACTCGCTAACGGGTCGATGCTAGTTTTCTGTCGGATTCGACGATGCGCCGGCCGTCGATCGGCAGCCGGCGCCCTTCCTCCGCCCCACGGAAACCCGTTAGATGAACCGATTCCCTCTGCTGCGCAGTACGCCCGGAAACGACGCGCCGTTGGCTGCGTGCCGCCCCACCCGCCACGCGGCACGGAGGACACGATGAGCGATCGCGCGCCGGCACTCGAGCGCACGCTGGCCGACGGCGTGCCGCCGCACCGCACGTCGCTGCGCGCGATCTTCCCGACCGTCGCGGCCGCGAGCCTAGGCTTCGCGATCGTCCAGCTCGACGTGACCGTGGTCAACGTCGCGATCCCGAGCCTCGGCCATTCATTCGGATCGAGCGTCCACGGGCTGCAGTGGATCGTCGATGCGTACACGCTGTCGTTCGCCGCGCTGCTGCTGACGTCCGGCACGCTGGCCGACCGCTTCGGCAGCCGCCGGCTGTTCGCGTACGGCCTCGCGCTGTTCCTGCTGGCGTCGCTCGGCTGCGCGCTCGCGCCGTCGCTGGCCGCGCTGATCGCCGCGCGCGTCGCGCAGGGCGTGGGCGCCGCGATGATCCTGCCCACGTCGCTCGCGCTCATCACGCATGCGTGTGCCAACGATGCGGCCGCCCGTGTACGGGCCGTCGCGTGGTGGAGCGCGACGGGCGGCGCGATCAGCGCGGCCGGTCCGACGCTCGGCGGCCTGCTGATCGACTCGCTCGGCTGGCGTGCGATCTTCTTCATCAATCTGCCGATCTGTGCAGGCGGCCTGTGGCTCACGCTGCGCCATGTGCGTGATTCGGCCGCCGCGCGCACGCGGCAGTTCGATCCGGCCGGCCAGATCGTCGCGGTGCTCGTGCTCGCGCTGCTGACGGGCGGGATCATCCGGGCCGGCGCGCAGGGGGCGGGCGATCCGTACGCGGCCGGTGCGCTGGCCGCGTCGGTCGTGCTCGGCGCGCTGTTCGTCGCGATCGAGCGGCGGGTGGCCGCGCCGATGCTGCAGCTCGCCTTCTTCCGGATCGCGCGCGTGCCGGGCGTGCTCGCGATCGGCGCGATCACGAATGCCGCGTTCTACGGGCTGATCTTCTCGCTGAGCCTCTACTTTCAGAACGCGCGCGGCTTCTCCGCGACCGAGTCGGGGCTCGCGCTCGCGCCGCTCACGATCATCATGCTCGCCAACATCGCGAGCGCGCGTCTCGCCGTCCGCCATGGCTTCCGCGCGACCGTCATCGTCGGCCTCGCCGTGTCGCTCGCGGGCTACGTGTGGCTGTGGCAAACGCTCGGCGCGCACACGCCGTATGCGCTGCTGGCGCCCGGGCTCGCGGCGATGGCGATCGGCGGCGGGATCGCGATTCCCGCGCTGACCTCGACGATGCTCGGCAGCGTCGAGGCCGGCCGCGCGGCCACCGCGTCGGCGATCCTCAATACCGCGCGCCAGGTGGGCGCAGCCGTCGGCGTCGCGGCGCTCGGCGCACTGGTC
>NZ_JAAGPH010000165.1:0-16211 GCF_017104705.1 Burkholderia sp. Se-20373
CGCCGCGTGTCGCCGCCCGGGCCGGCCCGGCCGCGCAGGGTGGTCAGGCGCCGGCCGCGGCTGTGCCCGATCCGGCGCAAACGCCCGCCCGGCGCGGCTCAAACATCAGATGGATCCCTGGTTCAGCCCTCAATTCCCCCCAACGAAATTGCGCCGAATTGCGGCCCGTTCGCGTTAAACTGCGCCAAGCTGCATTCAACAAAGACATCTTCGCCACTACGGCATCCACGATACGAGGATAGGTTCGATGCGCACTACCGGCTCATCCGGGGCAATGACCCTGCTCACCGAACACGACCCGACCGACGGTCGCGAACTGCGCTCGCTCCGGCTTGAAGCAACCGGCGACGGCAAGAGCGTGCTGCTGATCGAGATCGACGAACGCAAGCCCGGCATCCATCGCGAAGTCCGCTACGAGATCACGCCGGCCGAACTGATCGCGGCGATCCGCTCGCACGGCGCCGAGCTCCCCGGCGAAAACCACGGCGCCGCGTCGCTCGCCCGCACCTCCTCCTGATTTCGAACGGTGAGCCGCGCGCAACGCGCCGGCTCACCGCGCCCCCTGCCGCCGTCAGGCACTTTGCGTTATTCCCGCCGCTGACTTGAAAAAGGCCGATAATCGGCCCATCTGCGTGCTTTCCGCGCGCACTTCCTTTTCGGCCAGCCGTCATGCTCCTCCGCGACCTCGTCGCCCAATACGGGCCGCTTCTCGTCTTCGCCAACGTGCTCGCGGCGGCCATCGGGCTGCCGGTGCCCGCGATGCCGACGCTCGTGCTGTTCGGCGCGATGTCCGCGATGCATCCGGCGATGATCGGCTCGCAACTGGTCACGGTGGTCGCGCTGTCGGTGCTCGGCGCACTGATCGGCGATACGGTCTGGTACCTCGCCGGCCGGCGCTTCGGCGGCACGACGCTGAAGACGATCTGCCGCCTGTCGCTGTCGCGTGACAGCTGCGTGAAGAAAACCGAACGCTTCTTCGGCCGCTACGGCGTGCGCGTGCTCGCCGTCGCGCGCTTCATTCCGGGGCTGTCGCTCGTGTCGGTGCCGATGGCCGGCGCGTTCGGCACGCGCTATCGCACGTTCGTCGGCTACGACGCACTCGGCGCCGCGCTGTGGACGATCGTCGGGCTGATGGTCGGGCTGATGTTCGCTCGCCAGATCGACTGGCTGTTCGCCGGTGCGGGCCAGCTCGGCCGCGTGGCGCTGCTGGTGGCCGTCGCGGTGCTCGCGGTGTACGCGGCGATCCGCTGGATGCGCCGCCGCGCGCTGATCCGCCAGCTCGCGAGCGCGCGGGTCGGCGTCGACGAGCTCGACGCGATGCTGCGCGATACGTCCGCGCCGGTGGTGCTCGACGTGCGCTCGGCCGAGCACCGCAAGCTCGACCCGTTCACGATTCCCGGTGCGCAGTTCGCGGACGAACGCCAGATCGGCGACATCGTCGCGCGTTATCCGTTCTCGCAGAAGTTCGTGGTGTACTGCTCGTGCCCGAACGAGTTCACGGCCGCGTTGATGGCGAAGCGCCTGCTCGACGCCGGCTTCACCGATGCGCTCGCGCTGCGCGGCGGCCTCGATGCATGGCGCGATACGGGCCGCCAGCTCACGTCGCTCGTGGAAGACATGCCCGCTGCGAACGATCCGGTCGCGGGGCTGCACAAGCCGGCCTGATCGCATCGATCGAAGGCCGGCCGTGCGAGGCGGGGGCGCCTGCGCCCCCTGCGATCAGAACGCGTGCAGCGGCAGGTTCACGACCAGGCGGTACTCGGTGTTCGTCGCGTCCGAGTAGTGTGCCGAGCCTGCGTGCCACATCGCGATGAACGTGACCTTCGTATCCTTCAGCTTGCCGCTCTGGAACGTGTACGACGGGATGAAGCCGAACTCGTGGTGACGGCCCTGCACCGGCGCGCCGTTGCTCCAGTAGATGCTCGACTTGCTCGGGTCGTTCGCCGCGCCCGCGCTGCCGTCCGCCCCCCAGCCCGTCACGCCCCAGACCATCGCCTTGAAGCCCGGCAGCCCCGCTTCCTTGCCGTAGAACGTGTAACGCAGCTGCAGCGACTTTTCGTGCGGCGCGTTGTAGTCGACGTCCATCGAGTTGGTCAGGAAGATGCCGTTCGTTTCGTTCAGGTAGTCGAAGAACTGGTCGCCGAGCACCTGCTGGAAGCCGAGCAGCAGCTCGTGCGGGCCGTGCTGCGCGGCCAGCGACAGGCTGTAGGCGTTGTTGTTGATCTTGCCTTGCAGCGCATCGCCCGTGTCGTGCGTCGAGTAGACGTTGCCGAAGCCCGTCCACTTGATCGTCTGCGGGCTGCCGATGCTGTGCTTCACCGACGCGTAGTACTGGTGCCACACGTCGTCGGCCTGGTTCGCGTACAGCGCGATTTCGCCGTTCGGCGAGTAGTCCCACGTGCCGCCGACGTACGACAGGCGGTTGATGCGCGTGCCGCCGTATTGCGTCGTCAGGTTGGTGAGCGTCGTGTGACCGCGCGCGTCGGTCTTCGTGAAGCTGCCGGCCTCGAGCATCACGTTCTTGAATTCATTGCTGACGAGCGTCGCACCGAGGAACGTCGGCGGCAGCGCACGGTTGTCGTGCTGCTCCATGAACGGGTTGTCGACGGCTTGCAGACCGTACTTGACCACCGTGTTCGAGATGCGCGCCTTCACGTCGTAGATGCCGGGATAGGCCCAGGCGAGCTGGTTGCCGCCACCGCCGCCCTTCGCGATGTGCACCATGCTGCCTGCGCCCTGGCCGCCGTCGAGCTTCAGCGCCGCATACAGCGATGCGTCGAAACCGATACCGATCAGGCCCGTCGTGTAGCCCGACTCGAAGTTCGCCATCGCGCCCTGGACCCACGCGTGGCGATGCGGCCCGCCCTTGGCGTCGAGCACGTCCGCATAGTTGCGGAACAGGAAGTTGAGGTGGCTGTCGGCGATGAAGCCCTTCGACTGCGACTGCGCCGACGGCTCGTCGGGCGGCGTGACGGCCTGGTTCGCTTCGGCGTTGATGATGGCGTTCGGGGTCGTTGCCTGCGCAACGGTCGTGCCCGGTGCGGCCTGCGCGACCGTCTGCGGCGCGGGGGCCGCGTCGTCGGCATGCGCGACGCCCGTCAGCGAGACACCGGCGAGCGCCGGCAGCCCCCAGGCAAGCAGCATTTTCGATGCCGTCCCGATCGTCTTCTGTTTTTTCATCGTCATTCTCGTCTTGTGTTGATATCGTCCACGCCGGTTGCGATCCGCGCCCGGCCCCCCGGCGCGCCCGATCAAGGACGCGCCTGTACCCGCGGCGCGAAGATCGTTCGCGCCGCACCTACCCCTGTTGACCTGCCTTGGTTATGTTTGCTGCGTCACTTCAGCTCACGCCACACCCGCGCGGATGCACGCGACACGCGCGGCCGACCCCTGCCGGACTTCCGGCAGCGGCACGTCCTGCGCGCACGCGTCGATCGCGACCGGGCAGCGCGTGCGGAACGCGCAGCCGGACGGCGGGTTGAGCGGCGAGGGCATCTCGCCCGCCAGCAGCATCGGACGGCGAGCACGCTCGCGCGCCGGCTCCGGCGTCGGCGCCGCGTCGAGCAGCGCCTTCGTGTACGGGTGCTGCGGCACGCCGTACACGTCATGCCGCGTGCCGAACTCCATCACGCGGCCGAGATACATCACGAGCACACGCTGGCTGATGGCCTTCACCACCGCCAGATCGTGTGCGACGAACAGATAGGACAACGACAGTTCGCGTTGAAGGTCGCGCAGCAGGTTCACGATCTGCGCCTGGATCGACACGTCGAGCGCCGAGACGGGTTCGTCGCAGATCACGAGCTTCGGCTCGCCGATCAGCGCACGTGCGATGCCGACGCGCTGGCACTGCCCGCCGGAAAATTCGTGCGGATAACGCAGCAGGTGATGCGCGTTCAGGCCGACGCGTTCGAGCATCGTGACCACGCGGCGGCGCACCTCGGTGCGGCCGAGGCCGGCCTGGTGCGTGACGAGCGGCTCCGCGACGACCTGCTCGATCGTCATGCGCGGATCGAGCGACGCGAGCGGATCCTGGAAGATCATCTGCACTTCGCGCCGCATCGTGGTGCCGCGCAGGTGATCGGGCGCCACGGCTTCGCCGCGCCATTTCACCGTGCCGGCCGTCATCGGCACGAGGCCGATCAGCGCGCGCGCGAGCGTCGACTTCCCGCAGCCCGATTCGCCGACGAGCCCGACCGTCTCGCCGCGCTTCACGTCGAACGACACGCCGTCGACGGCGCGCAGCGTCCCCTTCGGCGACCACGGATAGCCGCCGAGCGGCACGCGGAAATGCACTTTCAGACCCTCGACGGACAGCAGCGTGGCGTCCGTCGCGCCGGCATTCTGGCGTTCATCGACGCTCATCGCAGACCTCCCGTCAGATCGGCCACCGGACGGTGGCACGCGCGCACCGCGCCCACGGCGCCATAGGTTTCGAGCGCGGGGCGCGCCGCGCCGCAGCGTTCTTCCGCATACGTGCAGCGTTTCGCGAACGCACAGCCGGCCGGCGCGGTGCCGGGCATCGGCGGATTGCCGGGAATCGCGACGAGCGGTGCATCGTCCGCGTCGGTCAGGCGCGGCAGCGCGTTGAGCAGGCCGATCGTGTACGGATGCGACGGCGCCGCGAAGATCGATTCGGCCGGCGCGTATTCGACGGTGCGGCCCGCATACATGACCATCACGTCGTCCGCGAGGCCCGCGACCACGCCCATGTCGTGCGTGATCAGCACGATCGCGGTGCCGCGCTCGCGGTTCAGCTCGCGCAGCAGGTCGATGATCTGCGCCTGCACGGTCACGTCGAGCGCGGTGGTCGGCTCGTCGGCGATCAGGATTTCCGGCTCGGACAGCAGCGCCATCGCGATCATCACGCGCTGGCGCATGCCGCCCGAGAACTCGTGCGGATACATGCGGATGCGGCGTGCCGCGTCGGGGATCCGCACCGATTCGAGCGCCTCGATCGCGCGCTTCGTGGCTTCCTTGCGCGACAGCTTGCGATGCAACTGCAGCGTCTCGGTCATCTGCCGCTCGATCGTCAGGAACGGATTGAGCGACGTCATCGGATCCTGGAAGATCATCGCGATCCGGTCGCCGCGTATCTTGTTCAGCGCGCGTGAATCCATCTCGAGGAGGTTGTCGCCGCGATAGCGCGCGGCGCCGGTGGTCGCGCCGTTGCCGGCCAGCAGGCCGAGCATCGCCATCACGGTCTGGCTCTTGCCCGAGCCCGATTCGCCGACGATGCCGAGCGTCTTGCCGGCTTCGAGCGAGAACGACACGCCGCTCACGGCGTCCACCGGCGGCGCGTCCTTGCGCGTGAAGCGCACGCCGAGGTTGTCTACTTCAAGCAGTGCGGCCATCTTTAGCGATCCTTCGGGTCGAGCGCGTCACGCAGGCCATCGCCGACGAAGTTCACGCAGTAAAGCGTCACGCACAGCATGACGGCCGGGGCCAGCAACAGCCACGGCGTCGATTCCAGTTTCTGCGCGCCGTCCTGGATCAGCACGCCCCAGCTCGTCATCGGTTCCTGCACGCCGAGGCCGAGGAACGACAGCACCGATTCGGTCAGCACGATGCCCGGCACCGAGACCGTCGCGTACACGACGACCACGCCGAGCAGGTTCGGCACGATGTGGCGCAGCACGATCGACGCCGGCGACACGCCGATCGCCCGTGCCGCATCGACGAACTCGCGGCTGCGCAGCGACAGCGTCTGGCCGCGCACGACACGCGCCATGTCGATCCACGAGAACGCGCTGATGGTCAGCACGACCAGCATGAACGAGCGGCCGAACAGGGTCATCATCAGGATCGCGATCAGCAGGTACGGGATCGCGTACATCATGTCGACGATGCGCATCATCACGGAGTCGACGCGGCCGCCCGCGAAGCCCGCGGTCGCGCCCCACGCGACGCCGAACAGGCCCGACACGAGCGTGCCGAGCAGGCCGACCTCGATCGACACGCGCCCGCCGATCAGCGTGCGCACCAGCAGGTCGCGGCCGAGTTCGTCGGTGCCGAACCAGTGCTGGTTCGCCCAGGTCGGCGGCAGGCTGATCGAGCCCCAGTCGCTTGCCGAAGGATCGGCCGCGAGCAGCCACGGGCCGACGAAACAGGCGAGCGTGATCAGCGCGAGCAGCACGAGGCTGAACACGGCCGCACGGTTGTGAAGAAAGCGCGCCATCGCAAGCGCGAACGGCGAGCGCGAACGCGGCGGCGAGTCGGTCTGCACGGGCAGGCCGACGACAGGTGTAGTCGGAGTCATCGCTGTGCCTCGCTCAATAACGGATGCGCGGATCGAGCCACGCGTACGCGAGGTCGACCAGCAGGTTGAACAGCACCGCGCAGACGGTCGTCAGCACGACGAGGCCGAGCACCAGTGTGTAGTCGCGGTTGATGGCACCGTTCACGACGAGCTGCCCGAGGCCCGGCAGCGCGAACACCGATTCGGTGACGACGGCCGCGGTGATCGACGTGATGCAGACCGTGCCGAACAGCGACACGACCGGCATCAGCGCGGGCTTCAGCGCATGGCGCAGCACGATCGTCGAGCCCGGCAGGCCCTTCGCGCGTGCGGTGCGGATGTAGTTGCTCGACAGCGTCTCGATCATCGAGCCGCGCATCACGCGCGCAAGCAGCGACATGTTGATGAAGGTCAGCAGCACGATCGGCAGCAGCCGGTACTGCCAGCCGCCGTCACCCCAGCCGCCCGCGGGCAGCCAGCCGTTGCCGGACGACGTCTTCAGCAGGATCGCGAAGATCCACACGAGCACGGGGCCGAGCACGAACGGCGGGATGACGTTGCCGAAGTTGCCGATCAGCATCACGAAGCGGTCGATGAAGCTGTCGCGGCGCACGGCCGCGACGGTGCCGAGCAGCACGCCGCACACGATCGAAATCGGGATCGACACGCCGCCCACGCCGAGGCTCACGGGCAGCGCCTTCTTCACGAGATCGTTCACCGACCAGTCGACGTAGCGGAACGACGGGCCGAGATCGCCGTGCAGCAGCGCGTTCAGGTACAGCAGGTACTGCTTCCACAGCGGCTCGTCGAGGTGATACTTCGCGTTCAGGTTCGCGAGCGTGGCCGCGGACAGCTGCTTCTCCGTATCGAACGGGCCGCCGGGCGTGAAATGCAGGAGCAGGTAGCAGACGGTGACGACCGCGAGGATCGTCGGCACCGCCCACAACGTGCGCCTCAGTGCGTAGGCCAGCATGATCGCTCCGCTCAGTGCTTGATCAGGTACATGTCCTGCGAAGCACGCATGTCGATCACGTTCTTCAGCGAGTAGCCGCCCACGTACGACTTCACGAGGCGGTCGGCCGAATACTGGAACAGCGGCACCATCGGCGTGTCGTTCAGCGCCGTGTCGTGCGCCTGCGTGAGCAGCGCGGCGCGCGCCTGGTCGTCGAGCTTCTGGTTGCCTTCGTCGACGAGCGTGTCGACCTGCTTGTTGCAGTAGCCGACGGTGTTCTGCGCGCTGCCGCAGCGGATCAGGTCGAAGAAGGTCATCGCGTCGTTGTAGTCGGCGAACCAGCCGTCGCGCGCGATCTGCACCTTGCCGTCATGCCGCTGCTTCATCAGCACCTTGAATTCGACGTTCTCGAGCTTCGTGTTGACGCCGAGCTTCGTGCGCCACTCCGATGCGGTGAACAGCGCGACCTTCTTGTGCAGGTCGTTGGTGTTGTACGTCAACGTGAACGACAGCGGCTTCGCGTCCGAGTAACCGGCCTGCTTGAGCAGGTCCTTCGCGGCCGCGATGCGCTTGGCCATCGGCCACGACGCCCATTCCGGCGTGAACGGTTGCTGCACGCCCTTCGTGCCGCTCGGCATCAGGCCGTACATCGGCTTCTCGCCGGCCTGCGTGAGCTTCGACGTGAGCACGTCGCGATCGATCACCATCGACAGCGCCTGGCGCACGCGCTTGTCCTTCAGCGCCGCGTCGCTGTTGTTCAGGTAGTAGTAGTACGTCGCGAGCTGCAGGCCCTGGCGAAGCTCGCCGCCGAACTGCTTGCTGACCTGCTGGAAGATGCCCGACGGGATCGAGTAGCTGTAGTCGATCTGGCCGGCCTGATACATGCGCATCGCGGTTTCGTCGCTTTCGATCGGCAGGTACGTGACCTTGTTGATCACGACCTTCGGCGCGTTCCAGTACTTCGCGTCCTTCGTCGCGACGATGCGGTTGTTCGGCTGCCAGTCGACGAGCTGGTAGGCGCCGTTGCTGACGATGTTGCCCGGGCGCGTCCATGCATCGCCGAACTTCGCGACGACGTCCTTGTTCACCGGCACGAGGGGCGCCATCGCGGTCAGCTCGGGGAAGAACGCGACGGGCACGTCGGTCGTCACTTCGAGCGTGTACGGATCGACCGCGCGCACGCCGAGCGTCGACGGTGCGGCCTTGCCCGCGATGATGTCCTTCGAATTCTTGATGAACTCGACGAGGATCGTGTATTTCGAGCCCGTCTTCGGATCGACGAGGCGCTGCCACGAATAGACGAAATCGGCGGCCGTCACCGGCTGGCCGTTGCTCCACTTCGCGTCACGGCGAAGCTTGAAGATCCACGTCGTCGGCGACTTGCGCTCCCACGACAGCGCGACACCCGGCACGATCTGGCCGGCGGCATCGATGCGGGCCAGCCCTTCGAACAGGTCGAGGCCGATCGTGTTGCCGGTCCACGACTCGATGTGCGCGGGGTCGAGCGACTCGACTTCGGCGGGCACCTGTCGCGTCAGGTCCTGTTGAGGCGCGAGCGCGACGTTCGACGGAACGGTAACGGCGTGGGCGACAGGCGTCAGGGCGAGCGCGGCCAGCACGGCCGACATGGCATGCAAGGATTTCATCGTGGCAGTCTTGAGAAAGGTTGTTCGGTGAGCGTCGCGCGGCGGATGCCGCGGATTACGCTTGAGACGCTGACGGGTGCAGCGATTGAGGAGGCCCGTGATTCTCGTATTGCATTTTAGTATTCCTTACGTTTCTTTCGACAGGTATTCCGTCTTCGAAACGAAGGAATACCTGTGCGTTAGAACAGCCTCGGTGTACCGACCCAGACCACCACCGACTCGATCTTCGCGGTGTTGACCCAGCTGTGCGGGACCGTCGACTGATAGTGCGAGCTGTCGCCGGCCTGCAGGACGAACGTCTTGCCTTCCAGCGTCAGCGACACTTCCCCTTCAATCACATACAGGAACTCCTCTCCTGCATGTGTCGTCACCTCGGACCGCTTCTGCCCCGGCGGCATCCTCACGAGGATCGCCTCCAGCTGGCGCCCTTCGGATACGTTCGTCAGCCGCGCGAACAGGTTCGCCGAATCGGCAAACCCGAAGAAGCGCAGCTGCTCGCCTCGGCAAACCGAGCGTTCCTCGCTCGGCGTATCCACGAAGTACTGCACCGTCACACCGAGCGCGTGCGCGATACCGGCCAACGATGTCAGCGACGGCGACGCGAGCCCGCGTTCGACTTGAGACAGAAACGGCTTCGAAATCCCCGCGGCGGTAGCGGTGTCGTCGAGCGTGCGCTTGAGTCGTTGGCGCAACGCGCGAATCTTGCTGCCCAGCGCGGCAGCATCTGCAGCCCGCGAGTTTTCAGTGGGGGGAACCATAGCAGGCCGAAAAGTGATCGTCAAAAAATGTTTGATGGAAAATAACTAAGTTAGAACGATATAGCTTAGTCTTCGGGTTCGCCCACGTCTTCGGTGTCAAGCCCGGTGCACTAAACGGGACACGAAGCGAGCGAAACGACGCGCTATCTTGCCAGACTCGCCGGCTTCACAGGCAAGCTGCAAGCGGCTCTCCGGGAATCTTCGGAGGACCTGCACGAAAGCTTACAAATAGATGATGAGACGAATGTTCCTGAAAGCTGCTGCCACATTGGGAGTTTCCCTAGGTGGCAGACACCTGACGCACCGGACCGGCAGCCGTTACCATGCGCGCGCCGGTCGGGGCCCCTCGCCGCCACACCAGGCGGAGTCAGACCCCGGCCCGGGCTAACCGCCCGACTGTTCCATCGCCAGCACGAAGCCTACCCGGCCCCATTGTGCACCGGCGCCAGTTCGACCCCAAAAAGACGACGCGTGATCCGTGCCGTCCGTTTCAAACGAGATTGATGATGCAACCACCCGTTTCACAAACCCGATCGTTCACGACGGTCTTCCTCATCGAAATGTGGGAGCGCTTCGGCTACTACGGCATGGCCGCGCTTCTGGTCCTCTTCATGGTCGACCGGCTCGGTTTCACCGACAGCCATGCGAACCTGACCTGGGGTGCGTTCACCGCACTCGTCTATGCGGCGCCGTCGATCGGCGGCTGGATCGGCGACAAGGTGCTCGGCGCCCGTCGCACGATGATCATCGGCGCGGCCGTGCTGTGCGCCGGCTACCTGATGCTGTCGGTCCCGAACGATCAGCTGACGTACATGTACGCGTCGCTCGGCGTGATCGTCGTCGGCAACGGCCTGTTCAAGGCCAACGCGGCCAACCTCGTGCGCCGCATCTATGAAGGCGACGACGCGCGCATCGACAGCGCGTTCACGATCTACTACATGGCGGTCAACATCGGCTCGACGGTGTCGATGCTCGCGACGCCGTGGATCAAGGATCACTGGGGCTGGCACGCCGCGTTCGCGGTCTGCTGCGGCGGCATGCTGCTCGCGATCCTCAACTTCATGCTGATGCATCGCACGCTCGCGCACGTCGGCTCGCTGCCGGACGACCAGCCGATCCGCTGGAAGCGCCTCGGCGCGGTCGCGCTGGGCGGTGTCGGGCTCGCGCTGATCACGCTGTACGTGCTGCAGCACAAGCAGCTTGCCGTCGCCAGCGTGTGGACGGCAGCGTTCGCGATCCTCGCGATCTTCGCGTACATGATCGCGAAGTCGGAGCGCTCGGAGCGCGCGGGCCTGATCGCGGCGCTCGTGCTGATCGGCCAGGTGATCCTGTTCTTCATCTTCTACGTGCAGATGTCGACGTCGCTGACGCTGTTCGCCCTGCGCAACGTCGATCCGCGCTTCATGCTGTTCGACACGACGCTGTTCACGTGGAGCGCCGCGCAGTTCCAGGCGCTGAACCCGATCTGGATCATGCTGCTGAGCCCGGTGCTCGTATGGGTGTACAACGCCGTCGCGAAGAGCGGCCGCGACCTGCCGGTCGCCGCGAAGTACGCGCTCGGCTTCGGCGCGGTGGCCGCCGGCTATCTGGTGTTCACGATCAGCGGCCGCTACGCGGTCGACGGCCGCGTGTCGTCGTGGTTCATGGTGTGGGGCTACGGCCTCTACTCGCTCGGCGAACTGCTGGTGAGCGGCCTCGGCCTCGCGATGATCGCCCGCTACGTGCCGGCGCGCATGAGCGGCTTCATGATGGGTGCGTACTTCGTCGCGACGGGCGTGTCGCAGTATCTGGGCAGCGTGGTCGCGAACTTCGCGCAGATGCCGTCGCACGAACTGCCGGCCACCGAATCGCTGCCGCTGTACCTGTCGCTGTTCGAGAAGCTCGGCTGGCTCGCCGCGATCGGCATGGTGCTCGCGCTGCTGCTGCTGCCGCTGATGAACCGCCTGTCGCGTCAGCACCAGCGTTGTGCGGAAGAGCGCCGCGAAGAAGCGCCGCAGGCGCAGGGCGTCGCCACCGCGCAGTAAGTAATATCCCTCGGCGTGCGGCGTGCACGCCACATTCTCCCGCCAGGCACGCGAACGCGTCCTACACTGGATGCAGGAAACGCATCCGCTTCGCGAGATGCGCACTGGCGGGAGAAGACGATGAAAAGCAAGGCAACGCGGCTGTTGAGGATACTGTCGGACATCCGGCACGCTCAGCGCTGCACCGCGATACGGGCCGCGCGCGCCGCGGCCGAAGCCGACGCGGTACTCGCGGAACGCGACGATCCGGCGCCCGACGAGCGCGACGACGCCGACTCCGACGACGCCACCTCCGTTCCCCGCTCCCGTATCGGCTCACCTCACTGACGCCGCGCGGCACGCTCCGTGCCGCACGCACTGCGTCCCGCGCCGCTCACGCGGCCGCGCCGCGCCACCGCGCGATCCACGTTCCCGAGCCGGCCACGGCCATCATCAGCCCGAGCGCGCACGCGTCGGCCACGAGGCCGACGCCGACGTGCCGCAGATCCGCGCTGCGCACGACCGGATGCAGCAGCGAATCGATGACGAGCGAGATCGCCGCGCCCGCGACGAAGCAGATCAGCCCGCGCTGGCCCACGGCCACGACGGGCCGCACACCCTGCGCGATCCGCGCGATCCAGCCGAAGCGCACGCAATCGGCCATCAGCCACGCCACGGCCGCGAAGCTCACGACGCGCGGCAGCGCGAGATCGCGCTTGAACACGCCTTCCGGCAGCGGCAGCCCCGAGAACAGCTTGTAGCTCGCGCAGCCGAGCACGACCGCGCACGCGAGCCCGGTCGCGGCGGCCCCCCAGCGCCCGAGCGCGATGCGCCGGTAGAACGGCTGGCAGCGTGCGAGCACGCCGGCGACGAACATCAGCTGCCACGCGAACGGATTGAAACTCCAGCGAAATCCGTCGGTATCGAGCAGCTCGGGGCCGAGCCAGCCTGCCGTCAGCCACGACGCGATACTGAGCGCGACGAGCAGCCACGGATGCCGGCGCGCGAACGGCACGAGCACCGGCGATGCGAGCGCGAACAGCACGTACATCGGCAACACCGACGCGAGATAGGGCTGGCGCTGGAAGGTCAGCAGCTCGGCTGCGCCCGTGAGCGGCGACGCGAGCATCACGCTGACGTCGTCGAGCGCGAGGTTCGGCGCATCGATCCCGTAGTGGTCGAGCACGGCCGACACGACGAGCATCAGCGTCGAGGTCGCGAGAAACGCGCGGTAGATCTGCATCGCGCGGCGCACGAAGCGCTTTTGCGCGGCGCGCGCGCCGTGCCGCTCGGCAATCGCACCATAGGCGCTCGCGGTCGCGAAGCCGCCGAGAAAGACGAAGACCTCGGCCGCATCGCACAGCGCGAACGCGTGCAGCGTGACGCGCGACAGCACGCTCGCGCCGATGTGATCGACGACGATCATCAACAGCACGATGCCGCGGAAGAAATCGACTTCGATCAGGCGGCCGCCGCGCGACGGTGGAAACGTGGCGGCAGGCGGCGGGCTCAACGACATGAGCCCCCCCGCACGACGGCGGTGCGGCACGCACCGGGGAATGGATCGGGGAGAGGAAGGCGAGCGCGATCAGCGGCGATACGCGTATGCCCGCATCGCGCCAACCCGGCCGGCCAGGCACGGAGATGACCGTTCATTGAAAGGCTGCATACGAAGGGAAGTCGGTAAGGCCAGTCTACTGGCCGATCCGGGGAGACCCTAAGTAACAAAGTGCAACCGAATCTTCTGTTCGATTACAGGCGCGAGCCTTGTCGCGCAAGGCAGGCAGCGTCGCCAGACTCGCGCCAGCGCGACGCCAGTTTGCGGTCAGCATCGATGGGTTCGACCGCTGCGGCGCGGTGGTTTTGCGATGCGCGACGCGGCACGCCGCATGCAGCCGCCGCGTTGCGATCGACGTTTATCGGCGCGCGGGCAGGCGCCGCATCAGCATCGCGCTGTGCCACGCAGTGAGCGCGACGGCGACCCAGATCGGCCCGTACGTCGCGAGCTTCGCGATGCTCAGCGTCTCGCCGAGCAGCAGCAGCGACACCGCGACGAGCAGCACGGGTTCGACGTAGCCGAGGATCCCGAACAGCGCCATCGGCAGCATCCGGCTCGCCTTCAGGTAGCTCGCGAGCGCGAGCGTGCTGAGCACGCCGAGGCCCGGCAGCAGCGCGGCCCACAGCACCGCGTGGTCGGCCACCTGCGTCGTGCTC
This sequence comes from Burkholderia sp. Se-20373, assembly GCF_017104705.1. Classification (NCBI taxonomy): domain Bacteria; kingdom Pseudomonadati; phylum Pseudomonadota; class Betaproteobacteria; order Burkholderiales; family Burkholderiaceae; genus Burkholderia; species Burkholderia sp. Se-20373. The sequence continues at coordinate 13,812 of NZ_JAAGPH010000165.1, forward strand.
GTCACGACCATCGCGAACGCGATCGGGCACAGCAGCACGATCTCGACCGCGAACGCGGCGAGCGAATCGGCGTTGATCCGCCGGCGCAGCACGAAATACGGCGGATAGCCGAGCGCGACGACGAGCGTCGGCCACGCGAACGCGCGCGTCGCCCACACTTCGTGCGCGACGCCGAGCGCGGCGCACGCGACCGCCGCCCATTGCAGCGGATCGAGCCGTTCGTGATAGTAGAAGCGGCCGACGAGCACCATCGTCAGCGGCAGCAGGAAATAGCCGAGCGACACTTCGAGCATGCGGCCGTGCAGCGGCGCCCACAGGAACAGCCACAACTGCACGCCGAGCAGCGCGGCGCTCACGGGCAGCGCAATCAGCAGGCGCCAGTCGCGCACGCTGCGCCGCAGGAGGTCGACGAGCGCGGGCCAACGGCCGCGCAGCGCGATCAGCGCGAGCGCACCCGGCGCGGTCCACAACACGCGCCACGCAAAGATGTCGAGCCCCGTGAGCGGCGCCAGCAGTTTCGCGTAGGCGGACATCAGCGCGAACAGCGTCGACGCCGCCACCGACAGCACGAGGCCGCGCCCGGCCTCCGGATACCCCGTCATGATCGTTCCGCGCCTCTTATTGCTGCTGGAAGCGCTCGAAGCGTTTCTCGGTCTTGCGTTCCTCGAACGTCACCTCGGTCACGCGCGCGGCCGGCGGCCCGTGACGCAACCACGCGAGCATCCGGTCGATCTGCGCGCCGGGGCCCTGGATCATCGCCTCGACGGTGCCGTCCTCGAGATTCGCGACCCAGCCGCGCAGCTTCAGCGCATGCGCCTCGCGCACCGTCGCGTGACGGAAGCCGACGCCCTGCACGACGCCGCGCACCCGCACGTAGTAGGTCTCGATCCGTTCGTCCAGTTCATTGCGGCTCATCGCGTCGCCCTCCCGTTGCATTCAAGCCCGGCATTGTAGTCGCGTCGGCCGCTTCGCACACGGGCCGGAGCCGCTTCATGCGCGTCACGGCCTGGCGTCGCCGCCCGCGCCGACCACGTACAATCTCGCCGATGCTCAACCGCCGCGCCGCCCGCGCGCGGCCCTGAAGGAAACGCATGACTGATACCTCCCGCGATCTCGTTCTCGTCACCGGCGCATCCGGCTTCGTCGGCTCGGCCGTCGCGCGCATCGCGCAGCAGAAAGGCTATGCGGTGCGCGTGCTCGTGCGCCCGACCAGCCCGCGCACGAACGTGGCGGATCTCGACGCCGAGATCGTCACCGGCGACATGCGCGACGAGGCGTCGATGCGCGCCGCGCTGCGCGGCGTGCGCTACCTGCTGCACGTGGCGGCCGACTACCGGCTGTGGGCGCCCGACCCCGACGAGATCGAGCGCGCGAACCTCGAGGGCGCGGTCGCGACGATGCGCGCGGCGCGCGCGGCAGGCGTCGAGCGGATCGTCTATACGAGCAGCGTCGCGACGCTGAAGGTGACGAGCGCCGGCGATCCGTCCGACGAAAACCGGCCGCTCACGGCCGAGCAGGCGATCGGCGTCTACAAGCGCAGCAAGGTGCTCGCGGAGCGCGCGGTCGAGCGGATGATCGCCGACGAAGGGCTGCCGGCCGTGATCGTCAATCCGTCGACGCCGATCGGCCCGCGCGACGTGAAGCCGACGCCCACCGGCCGCATCATCGTCGAAGCCGCGCTCGGCAAGATTCCCGCGTTCGTCGACACGGGGCTGAACCTCGTGCATGTGGACGACGTCGCGCACGGCCACTTCCTCGCGCTCGAGCGCGGCCGGATCGGCGAGCGCTACATCCTCGGCGGCGAGAACCTGCCGCTGCAGCAGATGCTGGCCGACATCGCGCAGATGACGGGCCGCAAGGCGCCGACGATCGCGCTGCCGCGCTGGCCGCTCTACCCGCTCGCGGTCGGTGCGGAAGCGGTCGCGAAGTTCACGAAGAAGGAGCCGTTCGTCACCGTGGACGGGCTGCGGATGTCGAAGAACAAGATGTATTTCACGTCCGCGAAGGCCGAGCGCGAACTCGGCTACCGGGCGCGCCCGTACCGCGAAGGGCTGCGCGATGCGCTCGACTGGTTCGGCGCCGCGGGCTACCTGAAGTAACACAAAGCGGCGTGCTTCACGCCGCTTTGCGCACTTTGTTACACGTCGCGCGCGGCCCGCTACCGGCGCAGCGGTTAAAATCGCGGGTCTTACGCAGAGAAGACACGCATGAACCTGAACGATCAGATCGCTTCGCTCACCATGGGCGTCGATCAGCTCCTCCACGATCACCACGCCGCGCAGCAGGCGGCCCGCAGCGCGGAAGCCTTCGCGCGCGCCGCGGCAGCCGAGGCCCGGGCCGCGGCCGAGCGTCACGCCACCGCGGAAGCCGAAGCGCAGGCCGCCGCACAACGCCACACGG
>NZ_JAAGPH010000166.1:0-15931 GCF_017104705.1 Burkholderia sp. Se-20373
TGAGCAGCCCGCGCCGGACGCCGGCGTGCCGCAGGCGGAACTCGACGCGATCCGCGCACGCGGTATCGAGCGCGGCGTCGACCTGCCGAGCCCCGGCGTCAGCGCGATGTGCGTGCCGGTGTTCGACGCCCAAGGCACGCTGCAACTCGCGTTGACGGTGATCGGTTCGACGGGCTCGATCGACGTCGACTGGGACGGCCCGATCGCGGCGGCATTGCGCGACGCGGCACGGCTGGCCACCGCATCCCTCGGCCGGGCCCCCGATGCGCCCCCCCCGGCGTCCGGCCCGGCCCCGGCCACCCCGCGCGTGCCGCCCGCACTGGCCGACGATGCGAAAGCGCAGCGCGGGATCAATGCCCTCGACAGCACCGGCGAACTGCTGCTCGCGCTGGTGTCGGCGGGCCGCGCGCTGCCGCTGCGCGATCTCGCGGCGGCCGCCGGCATGCCGGCCGCGAAGGCCTTTCCCCATCTCGTCAGCCTGCAGAAGATCGGCCTGCTGAGCCGCGACGACGCCGGCTGCTTCGGCGGCGGCCCGCTCGGGCAGGCGCTCGGCCTGATCGCGATGCAGCGCGTGTCGCCGACACGCGACGCGGAAGCCGAGATCGTCGCGCTGGCCGGCGCGACCGACATGAGCGTGGCGGCCGCGACGCTCGGGCCGCTCGGCCCGACCGTGATCCGCCTCGAAGAGTCGGCGCGACCGCAGCACGTGAGCCTGCAGGTCGGCACGGTGATGTCGCTCGTCAATACGGCGATCGGACGGATCTTCGCGGCCGGCATGTCCGACGACGTGCTCGCCGACCTGCTCGCCAACGAGCCCGTGCGCCTCGCGGGCCGCGCCGCCGCACCGGCCGACGACGCGTTCCGCGCACGGCTCGCGACGATCCGCGCGGACGAACTCGATTTCGCGTTCGACGCGCCGGTGCCGGGCATCGGGACGGTCGCCGCGCCCGTGTTCGATCACACCGGCAGCATCCGGCTCGTGATCGCGATCATCGGCTCGTCGCGCGGCTTCCCGCGCGGGCCGGACAGCGATCTCGCGCAGGCGTTGCTCGCCGCGACGCGACGGCTGTCGTGGCGGTTCGGGTGGATCGGCGGCTAGCCGTCCCCTTTTTTCTCTTCGTCCCTCTGCCAGTCCGCGCCGCGAGGCGCAGCCTCGTCACGCCTGCACGCGGGGCCTTTCCGGAGCGGGATAGCCGTATCAAGTGACCTCGCTATGAAGCCCCGCGCGACCGCGATTCATGTTGCATCGAGGCAACATAAACTGTCAGGAATTCTCATATAACGAAATCGCATTTCACAAAGCGGAGGCGTTTCGCTATGATTAGGGTTATCCCTAACTCGCCACCTATATGGGGCTTCGTCATGCAAACGTCTAACACCTCCGACCGTTCCACCGAATCCGCTGGCTGGCTCGCACGTATGGGCGAGCTGATTGCAGAAGCTTGGGCACTCCACCTCGAGAACTGCGAAGTCATCGCTGAAGCACACGCACGCCTGCCGCGCTGAACGCGCAATGGCGCGGCCGCCAGCCGCGCTGGCCGCACGACGCCCACTTGATCCGCTTGCCCGGACGCGCGCCATGAGGCCGCCGCGTCGGGCAACGGGTTGCAAGGCAAGTCGCCGGAAACAGGCCGGGTAGTCTCGTTGAATGCGCGCCCCGTTTCAGGCGCGCGTTGAAGTTGCTTTAAAGCCGATGCCGGCGCCGATCAACCTCGGCGCGGTTTTGTCTGCCGGTTGCCCTGGCGGGCAGCCGCTGTCTCGCCAGCGCGTGAGTCCGCCGGATCATCGCGAACGGAAGATTCATCCGCGTTGCAGGCGCCGAACCGCACCTCATGCGTTGCCCTCTCCCGATTGCCGGCTTGCTCCGCGCACATGCGCAGTCCCATGCGCCGTCGTTTCAACGACGGCCGCTCACGCTTCCCCGCCGTCATCACACCTGAATCGACGGCACGTCCTTCATGCAGCGCAGCGCGAACATCGAGCGGCTGTGGCGGATGCTCGAAATCTTGTACAGCTTTTCGCGCAGGAACCGCTCGTAGCCGGCCGTGCCGTCCACCGCGACCTTGATCCAGTAGTCGTACTCGCCCGACACGAGATAGGCCTCGAGCACCTCGGGCAGCGCGGCGAGTTCCTCGCCGAAGCGCGCGAGCGCGTCGTCTTCATGACGATCGAGCGTGACTTCGAGGATCACGATGTCCGCATAGCCCAGCTTGCGCTGATTGACGAGCGCGACGTAACCGTCGATGTAGCCGTCCATCTCGAGCTGACGCGTGCGGTTCCAGCACGCGGTGGTCGACATGCCGATCTGTTCGGCCAGTTCGGCGTTCGACAGACGCGCATTTTTCTGCAGTGCGCCGAGGATCTTGCGGTCCTGGCTGTCGAGCGTTTTCGGCGAGCGTTCACGTGTGGCCATGGCGAAAAGAATCTTCTACTGAAAACTGGGATTCTATCTGAACGGCATTCCGGATTTGTATCGGTTTGCGTGGAAAAGCGGAAGCCTTTTAATCCGGCCCCTTGATATATTTTTATCCATGCCTGCTGTCCGGCACGTTCCCGCGACAACCCCTTCGCATCGGGACGCACAGCCGCAATCACGAGTTGCGGTGCCGGCCGGCAGGCATGCGATTCCCCGCCGCCCGCGCGCCTATCCGGCCGCGCGGCCTCGGCGCCCGTGTTCCTGTTCCTGCCCTACCCGTCATGTCGTTCAGGCTTTACCTCTCGTTCCTCGCGGCTTCCGCCGTTCTCGTCTACGCCCCCGGCCCCGTCAACCTCCTCACCATGAACCAGGCGCTGCGCGCCGGCTGGCGCCGCGCGCTGCCGTGCGTCTGGGGCGGCACGCTCGCCGTGCTGCTGCAACTCGCGCTGACCGCGCTGTGCCTGAATTCGCTCGTGCATCTCGACGAACGCGCGCTGACCGTGCTGCGCTGGGCCGGCGCGGCCTACCTCGTCTGGCTCGGCTGCAAGCAATGGCTCAGCCGTGCGCCGGCCGGCGCCCCCGCCGCCTCGGCCGGCCCCGCCGGAACGGCCACGCCGGACACCGACTCGCACCGCGCGCTGTTCTGGCGCGGCGTGGCGACCTCGGGCCTGAATCCGAAGACGCTGCTGTTCTTCCCGTCGTTCTTTCCGCAGTTCATCAGTCCCAGCGACGACTGGAGCCTGAACCAGCAGTTCCTGCTGCTCGCGGCGACGTTCGCGGTGCTGTTCGCGGGCGGTGTCGCGTCGATGGCGCTGTTCTCGCACCGGCTGAGCCGTGCGCTGCAGCGGCCCGCGCGGATGCGCGCGATGAACCGCGTGACGGGCGGGCTGCTCGTCGGGATGGGCGCGATCATGGTCGGCTGGAACTGAAAGCGGCCGGCCTGCGTCATCGCGGCCGCCGCCAAAGTGCCTCTAAAAAGCAGCCGATCGCCGAATGCTTTAGGGTAGCGGCTGTTTCGTTGGACATGCCCGGCCAGCCGGGCGACTGGATGAAGCCCCTCACTTCCCGCCTGCGGCGCCTGTTCGCGCCGATCGGCCTGCACTGGTATCTCGCTCTCCTCCTCGCGCTCGACGCGCTCATGGTGCTGCGCCCCGTCGTCGAGCATGCCAGGCTCGGCGTGCATCACGCGTGGCTCGCCGATGCGCTGAATCTCGTCGACAACGCCGGTCTCGTCGTGTTGCCGCAAGTGGTCGTCGCGGCCGGCCTCGCGACGATGGCCATCGGCATCGTGCTGCGCGCCCGCGTCGCTTGGGTGCTGTCGATCCTGCTGCTGGTCGCGGCCGCCGCGATCAGCGTGCTCGGCGGCTACCGCAGCCACGCGGTGTTCGTCTATACGGCCGTGTTGGCCGTCGCGCTGCTGTACTACTGGCGGCACTTCGACCGCGCGAGCGTCGCCGCGAGCAGCCTGTTCGCGTTGCTGAGCATCGTGTCGCTGTTGATCTACGCGACCTTCGGCGTGCTGTATCTCGGCGACGAATTCACGCCGCCCGTCCACGATCTCGCCACGGCCGTCTATTTCTCGATCGTGTCGATGTCGACGGTGGGCTACGGCGACATCGTTCCGCACGCGCCGACCGCCCGCCTGTTCACCGCGTCGGTGATCGTGCTCGGCATCACGGTGTTCGCAACGTCGATCAGCGCGGTCGTCGGCCCCGTGATCGGCGGCAATCTGAAACGGATCGTCAAGGGAGGCATTTCGAACGTGATCCGCAAGCATCATTACCTGATCGTCGGCGCGACACCCGTCGCGCATGCGGTGCACGACGGGCTGCGCAAGCGCGGCTACGCGGTGACCGTCGTCGTCCCGGCCGGCGTCGAGCACAACTATCCGGCTGCGACCGACCTGATCGTCGGCGATGCGACCGACCACGCGGTGCTGGAACGCGCCGGCGCGGCAACCGCGCGTGCGGTGCTCGCACTGCGTTCCGACGATGCCGAGAACGCCTTCATCATCCTCGCGATCCGCGAGATCGCCCCGTCGGTACGCACGGTCGCGCTCGTGAACCAGCAGCGCAACCTCGAGCGGCTGCGCCTGCTGAAACCCGACATGGTGTTCTCGCCGCAGCAGCTGGCGGGCGAGCTGCTGGCCAGCACGCTCAACGACGAACCCGTCGACAAGTCGCTGATCTCGCACCTGCTGTTCGGCACGGCCGACGCCGCATGACCGTGTGACCGCACGACCCTGAGCCCCGGATTGGCCGGTGCGTGCCCGGTACAATCGCGCGATGTCCGAATTGTTCACTTACAGCGGCCTGTTCGCCGTGTCGATGGTCGCCGCGACCCTGTTCCCGCTCCAGTCCGAAGCCGTGCTTGCCGGCCTGCTGCTCGCCGGGCGCGAACCCGTATGGGCGCTGGTGCTCGTCGCGAGCATCGGCAACGTCGCCGGCTCGGTGGTCAACTGGGCGCTCGGCCGCGGCATCGAGCACTTCCGCGAACGCCGCTGGTTTCCCGTCAAGCCCGCCGCGCTCGCGCGCGCCGAGCGCTGGTATGCGCGCTACGGCCGCTGGTCGCTGCTGCTGAGCTGGGCCCCCGTGATCGGCGATCCGCTGACGATGATCGCCGGCGTGCTGCGCGAGCCGCTGCCGTCGTTCCTCGCGATCGTGACCGTCGCGAAGGTCGCGCGGTATCTCGTGATCGCGTGGCTCGTGACGCACTGACACCCGCTTCTCGCCGCCCACCCGCGCGATGGCCGCACTTGCCCGCGCCGCCATCGACGACGCGCCGCTAAAGATTTCGCCGAAGTTGCCGTATTAACCGGTCGACTAGCGGTGACGCGTGCGTTCCGCCCCCTCTCCCTCCCCACTCAGGATGTTGCATGAGATTGACCCAATTGGGCCGGGTGAGCGTCGGCGCGCGTCTTGCGGCGCTGGCGTGCGCGCTCGTTGCCGTGCTGTTTACCGTGTTCGCGTGGACGCTCGCCCATTTCGCCGGCCAGCAACTGGCTGAAGAAGCACACATGCGGATCGTCGACAAGGAACAGTCGATCCGCGCGATGGTCGACCTGTTCGACAAGGCGCTGTCGGCCGAAGCGAACCGCTCGATGACGCTGTTCGCGAGCTTCCTGCCGCCCGATTTCTCGCTCGACCCGGCGCGCACCGTCGACATCGGCGGCGTCGCCGCGCCGACCCTGCTCGCGGGCGGCCAGCCGCTCGACCTCGACTATTCGATTCCCGACCAGTTCCTGAAGAAAAGCGGCGCGATCGCGACGATCTTCGCGCGCGACGGCGACGATTTCGTGCGCATCACGACGTCGCTGAAGAAGCAGGACGGCGCGCGTGCCGTCGGGACGAAACTCGACCGTGCCGGCCCCGCGTACGCACCGCTCGTCGCCGGACGCAGCTACACGGGCCTCGCGAAGCTGTTCGGCCGGTCGTACATCACGCAGTACAGGCCGGTGACCGATGCGACCGGCCGCGTGATCGGCGCGCTGTTCGTCGGCCTCGACATCGGCGCCGAACTCAAGCTCGTCGAGGACGGCATCCGCGCGCTGAAGATCGGCGACAACGGCTACTACTTCGTGCTCGATGCGTCGCAGGGCCCGTCGCGCGGCACCTTCGTCGTGCACCCGGATGCCGACGGCCAGCGTGCCGACGACACGCGCGCGCCGTACGCGCAGATGCTCGCGGCCGGCCAGGGGCGGCTCGCGTACACGTCGACCGACCCGGCCGCGCACGATGGCGGCCCGACCGCGAAATTCGTGTCGTTCACGACGATTCCGCAGTGGCAGTGGCTCGTCGGCGGCATCGCGCTCGACGACGAACTGCTCGCCACCATGCGTGCCACCCGCAACCGCTTCCTGCTGATCGGCGCCGTGCTCGTCGCGGCGTTCGCGACGCTGTTCGTCATCGTGGTACGCCGCGTCGTGAGCCGGCCGCTCGATGCGGCGGCACGGGCCTCGGAACGCTATGCGGCGGGCGATCTCAGCGTGCGCATCCGGGATGGCGCGGCCACGCGCGGCCAGGCGGGCGACGACGAGATCGGCCGGCTCGTGCAGGCGGTCGACGGGATCGGCGACGGCCTCGCGCGGATCGTCGCGCAGGTGCGCAACAGCTCCGCCGACATCGCGCGCGGCACGGTCGACATCGCCGCCGGCAGCAGCGACATCGCCGCGCGGATCGCGACGCAGGCAAGCAGCGTCGAACAGACGGCCGCCAGCATGGAACAGATCACCGCCGCCGTGCAGCAGAGTGCCGAGCATGCGGCGCAAGCCAATGCGCTGGTCGCGGACGCGTCGGCCGCCGCGACGAACGGCGACGCCGCGGTGCAGCGCGTGGTCGCGACGATGGACGACATCGGCCGCGCGACGCGCCGGATCGCCGAGATCACGGGCACGATCGAAGGCATCGCGTTCCAGACCAACATCCTGGCGCTGAACGCGGCCGTCGAGGCCGCACGCGCGGGCGAACACGGCAAGGGCTTCGCGGTGGTCGCGGCCGAAGTGCGCGCGCTCGCGCAGCGCAGCGCGGCCGCGGTCAAGGAGATCGACGCGCTGAGCGCCGAATCGTCGACGACCGTCGAACAGGGCTACCGGATCGCGGAGGCCGCACGCGGCACGATGCGCGACATCGTCGCGCGCGTCGACCAGGTCAGCACGCTGATCGGCGAGATCAGCGCCGCGTCGCGCGAACAGTCGACCGGTATCGAGCAGGTGAACCTGGCCGTCACGCAGATCGGCGACGCGACGCAGCAGAACGCGATGCTGATCTCGGATGCCGAACGCGCGGCCGTCGCGCTGCGCGACCAGGCCGCGCACCTGTCGGACGCGGTCAGCGTGTTCCGGCTCGAACGGAATGCGTGACGGAGAACGGATGGCCGGCCAAGGCCGGCCCATCGCCTACTTCTTGTCGTCGCCCGCCAGATCGATCGCCTTGTCCGATCCCACCGCGTTGCGCAGCTGGAACTTCTGGATCTTGCCGGTCGACGTCTTCGGCAGTTCGCCGAACCGCACGGCCTTCGGCACCTTGAAGCCCGCGAGCAGCGCCTTGCAGTGCGCGACGATCTCCGCCTCGGTCACGCTCGCGCCTTCGCGCAGCTCGACGAACGCGCACGGCACCTCGCCCCATTTCGGGTCGGGCATCGCGACGACGGCCGCGACCGCCACCGCGGGATGCCGGTACAGCGCATCCTCGACCTCGATGCTCGAGATGTTCTCGCCGCCCGAGATGATGATGTCCTTCTTGCGATCCTTGATCCGGATATAGCCGTCCGGCATCAGCACCGCGAGATCGCCGGTATGGAACCAGCCGCCGTGGAACGCGTCGTCGGTCGCCTTCGGGTTCTTCAGGTAGCCCTTCATGCAGATGTTGCCGCGGAACATGATCTCGCCGAGCGTCTCGCCGTCGGCCGGCACCGGCGCCATCGTGTCGGGATCGAGCACCGTCGCGCCCGCCTCCAGGTGATAGCGCACGCCCTGGCGCGCGTTGAGCCGCGCGCGCTCCTCGTCGCTCAGTGCCTCCCAGTGCGACTGCTTCGCGCAGACGGTCGCCGGGCCGTAGACCTCGGTCAGTCCGTACACGTGCAGCAGGTCGAAGCCGATCTCCTTCATCTTCGCGATCACGGCCGGCGCGGGCGCCGCGCCCGCGACCATCGCGTGCACCGTGTGATCGATGCCTTCGCGGAATTCGGCCGGCGCGTTCGCGATCGCGCTCTGCACGATCGGCGCGCCGCAATAGTGCGTGATGCGTTCGCGGCGGATCAGGTCGAACACCGTCTTCGCATCGAACTTGCGCAGGCAGACGTTCACGCCCGCGCGCGCCGCGACGGCCCACGGGAAGCACCAGCCGTTGCAGTGGAACATCGGCAGCGTCCACAGGTAGACGGCGTGCTTCGGCATGTCCCATTCGAGGAGGTTGCTGACCGCCGCGAGATACGCGCCGCGATGGTGATAGACCACGCCCTTCGGGTCGCCGGTCGTGCCGGACGTGTAGTTCAGCGCGATCGCCTCCCATTCGTCGGCGGGCGGCGTCCATGCGTAGTCGGCGTCGCCGCTCGCGACGAGCGCCTCGTAGTCGGTCGCGCCCGCGAAGCGCGCGGGATCGGCCGGCATCGCATCGGCCACGCTGACGATCTTCAGGCCCGGCACCTCGAGCGCCGCGCGATGCGCGAACTCCGCATACTCGGTGTCGACGATCAGCACCTTCGCCTCGCCATGGCGCAGCATGAACAGCACCGACGACACGTCGAGCCGCGTGTTGATCGTGTTCAGCACCGCGCCGGCCATCGGCACGCCGAAGTGCGCCTCGACCATCGCCGGGATGTTCGGCAGCATCGCCGCGACCGTGTCGCCACGTTCGACGCCGAGCCGCGCGAGCGCGCTCGCCAGTTGCTTCGCGCGCGTGTAGGTCTCGCCCCAGGTGCGCCGCACGTCGCCATGCACGATCGCGAGGCGCTCGCCGTAGACTTCGGCCGTCCTGACCAGGAAGTCGATCGGGGTGAGCGGCACGTAATTCGCGTCGCGGCGGCCGAGCCCGGCCTCGAACATCTGCGTCATGATCCTGTCTCCCGTGTCCTGTCGACCGGGGCGCATCCACCCCGGATCGTTTTGATGTGGTTCAATTGCCGACAGCCTAACGGGCGCTATTGTGAGCCGTCTGTCATCGAAACGACAGAGTGCCTTTCACGCGCTGCGCGTTATCCCTATCCTCGCAAACCCGCACCCATGCACGACCCTCTCGCCGCATCGCCCGACGCCCCGCCCGACGCGCCCGCCCACCCGGCCGACGCCTTGCCCGAACCGGGCCCGCTGCCGGCGCTGGCCACGCTGTTCGGCCAGTGCGCGTGGTTCCGAACGCTCGCGCCCGAGCACCAGGCGCTCGTGCTCGCGCAGTCGCGTGTCGAGCAGTGCGAGGCCGGCGATGTGATCGCGCAGCGGCTCGCACCGTCCGAATACTGGATCGGCGTGCACCGCGGGCTGCTGAAGCTCGCGATCTTCAATGCGTCGGGGCGCGGCTGCACGTTCTCCGGCGTGCCGTCGGGCGGCTGGTTCGGCGAAGGCAGCGTGATCAAGCGCGAGCGGCGCAAGTACGAGGTCGTCGCGATCCAGCGCTCGACCGTGCTGTTCGTGCCGGTCGACACGTTCCATGCGCTGCTCGACACGAGCCTGCCGTTCACGCGCTTCGTGATCCATCAGTTGAACAACCGGATGGGCGAGTTCATCGCGTCGATCCAGAACAGCCGGCTGCTCGACGTCGACGCACGCGTCGCGCAGGCGCTCGCGCAGCTCTTCAACCCCGACCTGTACCCGGACACCGGCCCGTCGCTGTCGATCTCGCAGGAGGAACTGGGGATGCTCGTCGGCGTATCGCGACAGCGCATCAACCAGGCGCTGCAGCAGCTCGAGAAGCTCGGCGCGCTGCGGCTCGCGTACAACCAGATCGACGTCGTCGATCTCGGTGCGCTCGCGCGCGTCGGGATGGAGCAGATCTGAGCACGGGCTGATGAACGGAATCGCCATCGACGCAGCATTTCCATCCGGTATCACGGCCGTTTTCCGGTCGTCACGCCGCGCTGCGTTTCCTCTGCTGAATCGGCCATCGCGCGCGATGCGTCAACCTGACAATTCCGCCAGTTTCGCGACAGTAACCCGTTCCACGCCGACGCCTATCATTCGGGTTCCCTTTATCCACGCCTGATCACCGCCCGTCCCGCTGCCTCCATGTGGATCGTCAATCTCGCGCTCAAGCGCCCCTACACGTTCATCGTGATGGCCATCATGATCGTGCTGGCCACCCCGCTTGCGCTGATGCGCACGCCGGTCGACGTGCTGCCCGCGATCAACATTCCCGTGATCAGCGTCATCTGGAATTACAGCGGCTTCTCCGCGACCGAGATGACGAACCGCATCACGTCCGTGCATGAGCGGATCCTGACGACGACCGTCAACAACATCCAGCACGTCGAATCGACGTCGTTGCCCGGCATCGCGGTCGTGAAGGTGTTCCTGCAGCCGGGCGCGAACGTGCAGACGGCGATCGCGCAGACGGTCTCGTCCGCGCAGGCGATCGTGCGGCAGATGCCGCAGGGCGCGACGCCGCCGCTCGTGATCACCTATTCGGCGTCGAGCATCCCGGTGATCCAGCTCGGGCTGTCGAGCAAGACGCTCAGCGAACAGTCGCTCGCCGACATCGCACTCAACTTCCTGCGCCCGCAACTGATCACGGTGCCGGGCGTGCAGATCCCGTTCCCGTACGGCGGCCGCACGCGCGTGGTCGCGATCGACCTCGATCCGCGGGCGCTGCAGGCGAAGGGGCTCACGCCCGCCGACATCGTCAACGCGGTCAACGCGCAGAACCTCGTGCTGCCGACCGGCACCGCGAAGATGGGCCAGACCGAATACCGGATCGACACGAACGCGTCGGCCGACACCATCGCCGACATCAGCAGCCTGCCAGTCCAGACCATCAACGGCGCGACGACCTACCTGCGCGAGGTGGCGTCGGTGCGCGACGGCTTCGCGCCGCAGACCAACGTCGTGCGCCAGAACGGCCAGCGCGGCGTGCTCATCTCGATCCTGAAAAGCGGCGACGCGTCCACGCTCAAGGTCGTGTCGGACCTGAAGACGCTGCTGCCGAAGGTGATCCCGACGCTGCCCGAAGGGCTCACGATCACGCCGCTGTTCGACCAGTCGGTATTCGTCAACGCGGCCGTCCAGGGCGTGATCCACGAGGCGCTGATCGCCGCCGTGCTGACCGCGATGATGATCCTGCTGTTCCTCGGCAACTGGCGCAGCACGCTGATCATCGCGATCTCGATCCCGCTGTCGATCTTCACGTCGCTGATCGCGCTGTCCGCGCTCGGCGAGACCATCAACATCATGACGCTCGGCGGGCTCGCGCTCGCGGTCGGGATTCTCGTCGACGATGCAACGGTGACGATCGAGAACATCGAGCGGCACCTGCATCTCGGCACGAACCTGCACGACGCGATCCTCGAGGGCGCCGGCGAGATCGCCGTGCCCGCGTTCGTGTCGACGCTGTGCATCTGCATCGTGTTCGTGCCGATGTTCTTCCTGACGGGCGTCGCGCGCTTCCTGTTCGTGCCGCTCGCGGAAGCGGTCGTGTTCGCGATGCTCGCGTCGTACGTGCTGTCGCGCACGCTGGCGCCGACGCTCGCGATGCTGCTGTTCCGCCCGCAGCAGGCGGGCACCGGCTCCGGCCATGCGACGTCGCGCTTCGCGCGCATCCATCACGCGTTCAACGCGGCATTCGAGCGGCTGCGGGCGTGGTACATCGTGCTGCTCAGCATCCTGCTGGTGCGCCGCCGCTTCTACGCGACGTGCTTCCTCGGCTTCTGCGTGCTGTCGACGGGCCTCGTGTTCGTGCTCGGCCGCGACTTCTTCCCGAATGCGGATTCCGGCAACATCCGTCTGCACATGCGCGCGCCGACCGGCTACCGGATCGAGGAAACCGCGCGCCTCGCCGATCAGGTCGAGCGCGTGATCCGCGACACCGTGCCGCCCGACGAACTCGGCGCGATCGTCGACAACCTCGGCCTGCCGGTGAGCGGCATCAACCTGTCGTACAGCAACGCGGGCACGATCGGCACGCTCGACGGCGAGCTGCTGATCGCGCTGAAGCCCGGCCACCGCGCGACCCAGCACTACGTGCAGGCGCTGCGCAAAGTGCTGCCCGAGCGCTTCCCGGGCGTCGAGTTCTTCTTCCAGCCGTCGGACATCATCACGCAGATCCTCAACTTCGGCCAACCGGCCGCGATCGACCTGCAGGTGCTCGGCAACGATCTCGCGAGTAACATGACTATCGCGAGCCGCCTGATGAAAAAGATCAGGCAAATCCCCGGCGCCGTCGACGTGCATGTGCTCCAACGTAACGACGAACCGACCCTGCTGGCCGACATGGACCGTACGCGCATGCAGCAGCTCAACCTCTCCGCGCAGAACGTCGCGCAGAACATGCTGATCTCGCTGTCCGGCAGTTCCCAGACCACGCCGTCGTTCTGGATCAACCCGCGCTCCGGGGTCCAGTACCCGCTGCAGATCCAGACCCCGCAATACAACCTCGCGTCGGTCGACGACCTGCTCGGCACGCCGATCTCGGCGAGCGGCCGCACGGGCATGCCGCTGCAACTGCTCGGCAACCTCGTGCAGGTGCGCAGCACCGCGAACCCGGCCGTGATCACGCACTACAACATCCGCCCGGCGATCGACGTGTACGTGAGCGTCGAAGGCCGCGACCTCGGCGCGGTGGCCGGCGAGATCGACCGCATCGTGTCGGATGCGCACGCGACGCTGCCGCGCGGCACCGAGCTGACGATGCGCGGCCAGATCGAGACGATGCGCACGTCGTATATCGGCCTCGGCGCGGGCGTCGCGATGGCGATCGTGCTGGTCTACCTGCTGATCGTCGTCAATTTCCAGTCGTGGCTCGACCCGCTGATCATCATCAGCGCGATGCCGGCCGCGCTCGCCGGCATCGTCTGGATGCTGTTCATCACCGGCACGCACCTGAGCGTGCCCGCGCTGACGGGCGCGATCATGACGGTGGGCGTCGCGACCGCCAACAGCATCCTGGTCGTGTCGTTCGCGCGCCAGCGCCTCGCGGACGGCGCGCCGCCGCTCACCGCCGCGCTGGAAGCCGGCGCGACGCGGATCCGGCCGGTGCTGATGACGGCGCTCGCGATGATCATCGGGATGGTGCCGATGGCGCTCGGTCTCGGCGAAGGCGCCGAGCAGAATGCGCCGCTCGGCCGCGCGGTGATCGGCGGGCTGCTGTTCGCGACCGTGTCGACCCTGCTGTTCGTGCCGCTGGTGTTCGGCGGTGTGCATGCGCGGCTGGCCCGCCGGCGTGCGCGCCAGGCCGGCCACTGACTTTCGTCCCACTACCCGGTTGATTTGGTTGAATTCATGGAAGAGAAACATCACAGCGCAGTCGGCATCCAGGTGGACGAACACGGCATGCACCTGCCGACACGGTCGTCGGTGTCGCGACGCGGGAAAATCGTCCTGGTCGTGATCGGCGTGCTGCTGGCCGCCGGCGCCGCGCGCACGGTCGTCGTCAACGTGCTGAACCACAACCGGCTCGACGCGGTCGCCGAGCAGAACACGCGCCAGTACGTGACCATCGCGCATCCGGTCGATGCGGCCACCGGCGGCAAGCTGACGCTGCCCGGCACGCTGCGCGGCTTCGTCGAGGCGCCGATCTATGCCCGCGCGAGCGGCTACGTGCTGCGCTGGCAGGCCGACATCGGCGCGCACGTGAAGCAGGGCCAGACGCTCGCCGAACTCGACACGCCCGAGCTGAACCAGGAACTCGCGCAGGCCACCGCGCAGCGCCAGCAGGCGCAAGCCGCACTCGCGCTCGCGAAGACGTCGTTCGACCGCGCGCAGCAATTGCGCCAGCGCGATGCCGTCTCGCAGCAGGAGCTCGACGACCGGCAAGGCGCGTTCAACCAGGGCACCGCGAACCTCGCCGCGGCCGATGCGAACATGCGCCGCCTCACCGAGCTGAAAGGCTTCCAGCGGATCGCCGCGCCGATCGACGGGATCGTCACGCAGCGCAACGTCGACGTGGGCGATCTCGTCAGTTCCGGCAACGCGGGCCGCTCGCTGTTCACGGTCGTGCAGGCCGACCGGCTGCGCCTCTACGTGCAGGTGCCGCAGGCGTACGCGCAGCAGGTGAAGGTCGGCCAGCACGTGAGCGTCGCGCAGGCCGAGTTGCCGGGCCGGACCTTCGACGGGACGGTCACGCGCACGTCGGAGGCGATCGACGTCGCGACGCGCTCGCTGCAGATCGAGATCACGCTGCCGAACCCGGACGGCCGGCTGCTGCCCGGCGCGTACGTGCAGGCGACGCTGCCGATGACGCCGGTCGGCCGCCTGCAGGTGCCGGCCAATACGCTGCTGTTCCGCGCCGAAGGCCCGACGGTCGCCACCGTCGACGCGAACGGCCAGGTGCGGCTGAAGCAGGTGACGGTCGTGCGCACGATCGGGCAGACGCTCGAAGTCGATGGCCCGCTCACGCCGAACGACCGCCTCGTCACGAACCCGAGCGACGCACTCGCGAACGGCGACCCGGTGATCGTCACGGCGCCGGCCGCGAAGCCGGCCTCCGGCGCCGCGGAGGCGAAGTCGTGATCGCGATGCGCTTCCGCCGGCGGCCTGCCGCCGTCTCCATCACGTCGGTTGCGCTCGCCGCCGCGCTCGCCGGCTGCACGGTCGGCCCCGATTACAAGCGGCCCGACGTCGACACGCCGGCCGCGTGGCGGCTCGACCCGGCGGATGCGTACTGGCATCCGGCCGCGCCCGCCCGCGCGCCGCTCGACCCGGCATGGTGGACCGCGTTCGGCGATCCGCAGCTCGATGCGCTGGAAGCGGACGCGCTGCGCAACAACCCGAACCTGAAAGCCGTCGCCGCGCGCTACGACCAGGCGAAGGCGACGCTCGCGTCGGTCGCCTCGGCGCAGTATCCGGCCGTCGGCCTGAACGCGAGCGGCCAGCGCTTCAAGATCTCCGCCGACCGGCCGCAGACCAACTACGCGACGAAGAGCACGTCGACCGTGCAGAACGAGATCCAGGTCGGCGCGGCCGTCAGCTACGAACTCGACCTGTTCGGCCGCGTGCGGCGCAGCGTCGAATCGGCGCAGGCGACCACCGAGCAGGCCGGCGACGATTTCGCGAACGCGCGCCTGGTGCTGACCGCCAATCTCGCGTCGAGCTATTTCGCGCTGCGCGAATTCGACACCGAGATCGACGTCGTCAAGCGCTCGATCGACCTGCAGCAGAAGGCGCTCGACTACGTGAGCGCGCGCCACGACCTCGGTGCGGTGTCGGGCCTCGACCTGCTGCAGCAGCGCGCGCAGCTCGATGCCACGCGCACGCAGGCGCAGTTGCTGCTCCAGCAGCGCGTGCAGGTCGAAACCGCGATCGCGACGCTGGTCGGCACGCCGGCCCCCGCCTTCTCGATCGCGCCGCGCGTCGTGCCGATCAACGCGCCGGCGCTGCCGACCGGCCTGCCGAGCGACGTGCTGCAGCGGCGCCCCGACGTCGCGTCGGCCGAGCGCGCGATGGCCGCCGCGAATGCGCAGATCGGCGTCGCGCGCGCCGCGTATTTCCCGCGCATCACGCTGTCGCCCGATATCGGCTGGGACGCGACGCGCTTCGCCGGCCTGTTCACCGTGCCGGCGTTGCTGTGGTCGGTCGGCGGGTCGCTCAGCCAGCCACTGTTCGAAGGCGGCAAGCTGAAGGCCGGCGTCGATTTCGCGCAGGCCGGCTATGTCGCCGCGCAGGCCAGCTACCGGCAGACCGTGCTCACCGCGTTCCAGGAGGTGCAGAATGCGGTCACGGGGCTGTCGGTGCTCGCCGACGCCGCGCAGCAGGCCGCCGCGGAACCACCCCGTGCCGGCGACGGAAAGCTCGTCGACGAAGATCACATGACGCTGTACGTGTTCGATCGCGATGCGCCCGGCAAAAGCGCGTGCGACAGCGCGTGCGCGGCCAACTGG